>JAFVEJ010000023.1 GCA_017476085.1 Alphaproteobacteria bacterium | reverse complement strand
CCGGACGGCAAAAAAGATTTAAAAAAAGAATTGCGGGCGACTTTACGCGCTTTTTTTACACCGATTGGCAAGATTGAAAAAATCGAAAAGAAAAGCGCGGAATACAATCATCCGCAATGTTTGTTTCCGGCACGCTATACTTGGCTGAACAGCAAATTAAAATTTAATCCGAAACTTCTTCCTCCTGTTGATTGTTCGGATTTTCAAACCTTTAAAAAAACAATTGCCCCCGAACGCGTCGCTTTGATTTTTACCAGCGCCTATATGGGAAATCCGGCTTCTCTGTTCGGGCATACATTGCTGCGCCTTGACAGCGCGGGAGAAACGCCTTTGCTGTCACATGCGGTCAATTACGGCGCGATTACAGGTTCTGACGGCGGGATCCCTTTTATGTTCAAAGGCGTTTTCGGCGGCTACAGCGGTATTTTTTCCGTTTACCCTTATTATGATACGGTCAACCTGTACAATAATATGGAAAATCGGGATATTTGGGAATACCAGCTGAATCTGAACAAAGAACAACTTGAACGGTTGGTCGCCCATATTTGGGAATTAGGTCATAATTCTGCTGATTACTATTTCTTTTCAGAAAATTGTTCCTATATGTTGTTGGAAACATTAAACGCCGCTTTACCGGAAAAAGATTTAACCGACGCCTTTTACCGGCCGATGTTTTCCGACTATACCATTCCCATTGATACCGTCCGGGCCATCTTAAAACAAAAAAACATTCTCAAAAAAGCCGTTTACAGACCGTCACGGCAGAGTCGTCTGAATCATGCCCGTTCCTTTTTGGCTTCCGCGGAAAAAGATCAACTGCGCAAATTGCTCAAAGCACCGAGACAAATTGACGATGTGATGGCTTCTGACTTAAACGATGAGCAAAAAGCGAACATTTTGGTCACAGCCTATGAATATATCCAATATTCTTTTATTGCCGGTGATGTTCCGTTAGATGAAATGCGCAGGGATTCCATAAAAATCCTGACGGCACTCAGTTCCATTCGGGATAAGTCATCGATTACCGAAATTCCCGTTCCCGAAGTCCGTCCGGACGAAGGACATCTGTCGGGAGCGGTCGGTTTATATGGCGGACGCCGCAATCATAAAAGCTTCATTGATTTTATAATCCGCCCCGCATATCACACTTTATTAGATGAAACCGGCGGTTTTGTTCCTTTCGGCGCCATCACTTATCTGGATACGGTTCTGCGTTGGTATGAAAATGAAAATGATTTAAAATTACAGAAAATTTCCTTTATCGACATATCTTCTTTTCCTGCCAGAAACGAATTATTCACTCCCTTTTCTTTCAGATTGAATCTGGGCGCGGAACGCTATGCTTACCCGGTCAAAAACAAGGAAGGTTCCGTTTTTTACGCCGGTGCCGACGGAGGTATTTCCTGGCATCCTTGGGAAACGACCGCAGCATATTTTTTAGTCGCCTCACGCGTCAAAGCCGGCGGTTATCTGCCGCATAACGCGATGGTCGGCGGCGGCTTTCAAGCCGGTTTTGCGGCAGACTTCAAATATGTCAGAATAACGGCCAACGCAGAAAAGATTTTTTACACAAATAAAGATGCCGATGCATGGCGGTATGAAACAGCGGCTTCCGTTTCTTTAAAAAAGAATTGGACGATCGAAGCTTCTTTTCTGTTCGAAGATACGAAATATGCCGATACTCATGAAGGACGTCTGGGGCTTGTCGTCCATTTTTAAAGATCTTCAGAAAAAACAGATACCTTTCTGCCGCGATAAGCTATAAAGTCTATGCTTTCCTGTGTTTCCGCATTCGGGATTTCAATAATATCCACCACTTCCTGAACAGCTAAGGCGAATTTCTCAAAAATCAGAACAGCTTGTGCATGCGGATAACCGTCCCGCGGGCATGAATCCCTTAAAGGTAATCGGATCCCTTGCGTTTCCAAAAATTTTTTGCGCACAGACTCTTTCGGTGAAAAAACGAAATCTTCCACCCGCAGAATAGAGTCAACCCGAACCGCACCGAAAACAGCCGGCTCTGACTTGAAAATTAAATAGAACACGCCTGTTTCCGCATTATGGGATTCGTTTTCCGCATTTGAAATAATTTTTCTGGGCAACGGCAAAACAATCTGATTCAACAGTTCTTCTATATCTAAAAACACCGGTTCCCGGCCGCTTTCCAAAACAGTGCACGGTGTTAAATACGGATTTTTCTTTTTTGTTTTCTGATCGGAAAAAGACAAAATATATTCCGTATCAAGAACTTGCTGAATCGGAATCAAAAATCTGAAAGCGCCGGCTTGAATAACCAATCCGAAATTATTCTGTTCTTTTTTTTCCAGCCTCAACACCGGTATGGAAATACCTTTCCAATAGAAAAAATACCCGCTGCCGCCTTTTTCCGTTTTTATTTCTTCTTCTTTCAAAAAAATCGTTTCCGCCACAGCGTTTAAAGGAACAGCCATTAATCTGTCCGATAATCGGAACAATAAAACATTGTCAAACAAAAAACGTTTGGGAATGGAAAAATTGATCTGCAAACCGTCTTTAAAATCAGCTGACACCTGGCCACCCGACTTTTCCAGCAAACGAACCGCCTTTACCAAACCGCGATTTTCTGTTTTTCCTTTGACAGCATTATGAAACAAATACGCCAACAATTCCTGCTGTGACAAAGATATATTTTTATTAATCAATCCTGTCGCCCGCACAGCATTATACAGTTGATCAAAATCAAATGAACTTCCGTTATCTTTAAAAGAACAACAAACCGCCGTTCCCTTTTCCCAGGCAGAAAAGCTCAAATGCAGCACCTCTCCGTCTTTAAGGAAAGCATGCCGAAAAGCATTTTCAATCAATTCCATCAGCATCTGTTCTAAAACGCTTAACGCATCTTTATCCACCCCGTTGACAACGTCACATTTTATGTCAATTTCATACTGTTTTTTGTATCGCCCTGCTGTGATGTGCACGATGTTTTTGAAAAAATTCGGAATTTTTACAAAAGAATGCGTTCTGATCTGAACAATCCATTCTTTTAAAACAGCCAAACTGTCTGTCATGGTTTCATCTTTGTTTTGACGAGCTAAAACAGCCAGCTCCTTTTGAAGCTTTCCGACGTCATACGGCCATCCCGAAACCTGCAGATCGCTTTGAAGCGCTTCATAACGATACTTTTGCTTTTTCAGCTGAGTTTCGAAACGTTTTGCGCTTTTTTCCTGAACGTTCAATTGTTCCTGCAAAGAAAGCATCAGGGTACTAAAATCCAAATGCTGCTTTTCCAGTTCTCTTTTTTCCTGCAGGATTTGATCTTTATTTTCTTTTTCTTCTTTTAACTGGCGCTGAATCGTTTGATACTCTTCTTCCAAAAGAGCATATTGAGAAAATATTTTTTCACGATTTTCATTAACTTCAAAATGTGTTTTTTCCAACAGCTTTAAGTGATCCAGAAGTTTTTTATTTTGTACCTGTTTTTTTTCCAATTCCTGGAAGAACTGTTGTTCATGTTCTTCTTTTAATTTCTCTTCCTCCGCTAATTGCCGCGCCAGTTCCAAATTTTTTTGCTTCGTATCGTTCAGCGCCGCTTCTTTCATTTCCAACAGGTGTTCCGAATGTTTTTGCAAATTTTCCTGAACGGCAAGCTTTTCCTGACATTTTTGCAAAGTCAGACGTGTTGAAGCCAAACATTCTTCCAACTCTCCTTGAATTTTTTCCTGTTCATTCAGCCGTTTTAAAGTTTCACTTACTTTTTCCTGCAGAACCGTTTGACTCCGTTCTTCCTTAAACAGGATGTTTTCTTTATCCTTCAGAGCATTTTCCTGTTCGGCCAAAGCCTGAGCCCATAACACGAGTTCTTCTTCCCGTTTATCCAGTATCGTTTCCTGTGCGGTTATCCCCGATCGGACGACATTCATATTTTTGGAAGCATTGAGAACAAAAAAATCCGAAACATTATTATCGACAGACGGCAAAAGATCGTCATCAGACTCCCTTGCTTCCCGTTTCAAACGTTCTGATGTTACTAAAATTTCTTTAATTCGCTGAAGCTTTGCCAACACAGCCGGCAAGGCTTCCAAAATATTTCCTTTTTTCTGACATTCTTTTATTTCCCGGAGGCTTGCGTTCGCCAAACGATATAAACGCAAAAATCCAGCAAAAGGAGCAACGGAACGGATAAAATCAAAAAAAACATATAAAGCGTTCAATTCCTCTTCCCGCGACAGATCTTTTGCCAATGCGGGTAAATGACTTTCCAAATCAGAAAGCTGTAAAGCCGCTTCATTTAAAAAGTCTTCGACAAAATCCGTCATCGGGTCAACAAACCTTGCTTTTATTGTCTTTCACTGAGAATTATAGCCGTTTTTCCATCCTGACCGGAAAAAGAAAATTGCCAGCCTTGATCTGCCAAACTCTTTTTCAAAAATACCGCCGGCATCGTTTTCGGCAAAAAAAGAGCTTCTTCCCGTCCGTTCAAAACAGTTTGTATTTGCGAATCGAAAGCGGCGTTTTTTCCTTCCGCTTCGATAATAATTTTGCGGTCGCCCGCCCGCGCCTGAATCGTGATTTGTCCGCCTCGGGGCAAACTTTCGGCTGAAACGACTCCTCCGAGCAAAATCAAACGAAAAACAAAGATCGGTAATTCCTGATCCGTTTGCCAAACACATTCATAACGAACGACTCTGTTTTCCAATGTTTTTAAATAGTCTTCAAAAATTTTTTGCGTCACGGCGATATCCGTTAAAGGTCCTTCATTACCGAAAGCGGCGCGAAAAAAACGTAATCGTCCCAATAAAATATCGGCATTATCCGACGCCAATTTTAAAGTTTCCGCATCGGCTCCGCCCAATTCGTCAAGCAACGACAAGCTGTTGGATATCGCACTGATAACACCCGCAAGATCATGACTGAAACGAGTGACAACGGATTTTGAAAAAACAAAGATGTCTTCCGACACAAACAATCCCCTTCCTTTTTTATTATGACTTTGT
>JAFVEJ010000219.1 GCA_017476085.1 Alphaproteobacteria bacterium | reverse complement strand
GAAGCTTCCGTACGCTATCGGGCCAGAGATTTGGGAACTCAGGGAATCCGCGTCAATGCCGTTTCCGCCGGCCCGATCAAGACTTTGGCGGCTTCCGGCGTCGGGGATTTCCGCATTATTATGGGATGGAACGAATACTGTGCGCCGCTGCACCGCAATGTTACGCAGGACGAAGTCGGCAAAACGACCGTCTATCTGCTCAGCGATCTGGCCAGCGGCGTTACCGGTGAAATTCTGCATGTTGACGCCGGATACAATACGATCGGTATGATCAACCCCGATTATGCCCACGAAGCTGCCGAATTATTGGCTTCCCTGCCGAAAAAAAGCGCAGAGTAAAACATGACGGGAAACGGCTTCGGCAACATTTTCAGAGTAACCACTTTCGGCGAAAGTCACGGATCTGCGATCGGTTGCATCGTTGAAGGCGTTCCGTCACAAATTCCTCTGGATGTTTCAGAAATACAAATCGCTCTTGACCGAAGGCGACCGGGGCAATCTTCTTTCACAACACAAAGAAAAGAGTCCGATACGGTTCAAATCCTGTCAGGAGTCTTTAACGGCAAAACGACGGGAACACCGATCGGATTGTTGATTGTAAACGAAAATCACCACTCTGCCGACTATGAACAGATCGCCGATAAATTCCGTCCCGGACATGCCGACCTGCCCTACTTTTTAAAATATGGCAATCGCGATTACCGCGGCGGCGGAAGAGCATCCGCCCGTGAAACGGCAATGCGTGTGGCGGCCGGAGCTTTGGCCCTCAAAGTTTTAAACCATTTTATAAAAACGCCGTTTGACATCACAGCCGGTTTAATTCAAGTCGGCAATGAAAAAGCGGAAATCTGGGACAATGCCGCAATCAATCAAAACGCTTTGTTCTGTCCCGATCCGAATGCCCTGTCCCGCTTTGAAAACGTTATCCGGCAAGCGCGGGAAAACAACGATTCAATCGGAGCCGTCATTGAAATTCGCGCGTCAGGCTTTCCTGCGGGATTAGGAGAGCCCGTATATGACCGACTGGATGCCGATCTGGCGAAAGCTCTGATGAGCATTAACGCCGTCAAAGGCGTTGAAATCGGAGACGGCTTTGCGGTTGCTTCAAAAACCGGCACTCAAAATGCGGACGAATTGTTTGCTGACCCGAAAGCTCCGAACGGCATCGGCTTTAAAAGTAATCATGCCGGCGGCATATTGGGCGGATTATCCACCGGACAACCAATCATCGCCCGCATCGCCGTTAAACCGACGCCATCCGTTGCGTCTGAACTGCAAACCGTAACGACGGACAAAAAAGAAGTTACAATCCATACAACCGGCAGACATGATCCTTGCGTCGGCATTCGTGCCGTTCCGGTTGCCGAAGCAATGACTGCCTGCGTTCTGGCGGATCATTTGTTGCGTTGGCGCGCTCAATACGGCTGAAATTAAGGAGGCTCCGAATGTCTTTATTTCCAGAAACGTTACCAACTTCCGAACAAGTTTGGCATTCTGTCCCTCAGAAGAAGAGTTTTCTGCGCAAAGGACTTAGAATTTTAAGCTTCTTTTTTTGCCTGATCGGAATCATTTTCACTGCCGCGGTCTCGATTAAAGTCTATTCTCTTGCTAAAAAAAATGCTCCCATCGTTTTCGAACCGGGAACAATTTTGCGCATGAATTTAACGCATGAATTATACGAAGCCAGACCGACCGATTTAATCGGCTCCGTTACTTTCGGCGATCAGCCGACTATAGCTGATATTGTTATGGGGCTGCACCGTGCGGCGGACGATCCCAATATAACGACACTGGTTGCCTATATGACCAATACCAACATCGGATTAACGCATGTTCAGGAAATCCGCGAAGCTGTCAAAGTTTTTCGAAACGCCGGAAAAAAAACAATTTTTTATGCCCCGACGTTCGGTGAGCTGGGACGGGGTATGGCCTTATATTATTTAGCGTCGGCTTTTGAAGAGATAAGACTTCAGCCCAGCGGAGAACTGGGATTGTCGGGAATAGCCGTCGAAACGCCCTATTTTAAAAAAGCTCTGTTGAAATTAGGAATAAAGCCATCTTTTGAAGCTCGTTATGAGTACAAATCCGGCGCCAGTTCTTTAAGCGCGGAAGAAATGTCGGCGCCGGAACGTAAAAATTTAGTACAGATTCTTGACAGCTTTTTAGACGTTATGGCTGCGGAAATCGGTAAAGATCGCGGCATAGACCCGAAACAAATGAAAAACATTCTGAAAAACGGTCCTTATTTTGCGAATCAGGCTTTGGAAATGAAACTGGTCGATAAAATAGAATATCCGGACGTTTTAGAAGCGGAGCTCAAAAAACAATCTAAAGAAGGCCGCCTGGATTTAGTTGATCTGTTTGAATACACCGCGGCTACCGTTTCCGAAATAAAGCCCAAAACTCCCGTCATTGCCTATATTCCGGCGGTTGGCATCATTCAATTCGGAGAATCCGTTTTTGGCGGTGATTCTTATCGTTCCATTTTAGGATATTCCTCCTTCAGCTCTATGCTGCGCGATGCCGCCGATGACGAAGATGTTAAAGCTATAGTCATCCGCTTGGATTCACCGGGCGGCGGATATACGCCTTCCGATTCGATTCGCCGCGAAATAGAATATGTAAAATCCGTTTCCCAAAAACCCATTGTATGCAGTATGGGATCAACCGCGGCTTCCGGCGGATACTTTATTTCTCTGGGATGCGACAAGGTGTTGGCCGACGAAGCCACATTGACCGGTTCTATCGGCGTCTTCGGCGGCAAATTGGTTTTTAAGGATTTGCTGGATAAGTTGGACATTACTGTCAGTTCGTTAAAAATGGGAAAAAACGCCGGCATATTTTCCATGACACAAGACTTTACCGCAGAACAGAGCTTGTTTTTTAATGAAGCTCTTAACAAAATCTATCAGGATTTCACGGCAAAAGTCGCTGCCCGACGCGGATTTTCGGCAAACAAAACCAATTCCGTTGCCCGCGGAAGAGTCTTCACGGGAACGCAGGCTGTGGAAAACGGATTGATTGATCAAACCGGCGGATTGTTCGCTTCTTTTACGGCGGCGGCAGAAATGGCTGAATTGCCGTCGCCCTTTAACGTCGTTGAATTTCCGATCCGCCCGACCAGACTGCAAATGCTGATCGGTCTGTTAAATTCGGATACGGCCGTCTATTTGAAAAAAAGCATTTTGAATCGCGGCTTTGTTCCTTCCGTCAAAGCTTGGATGATTCGTCTTTTGGAAGGAGATTTCCGTTTGTTTTACAATGGGTTAAACGCATTTTAACCGATACGGAACATTTTTTTATCCCGCTTTCTGCCGTAATCGGGTATGATGAAAAGAGAAGACAGAGGGAGAAAAATTATGAAACGCTTTGCAATGCTGATATTATCGGCTGTTTTATCGGCCTGCGTTTCCGGTGTTTCCAAAAACGATGACACCGCCGATCAAATTGTTTCCGAAAAACATCCGACAACAACGACCGCGTCTTATATGACGGAACAGGAAAACGAACTGAAACAAGCTTTAGCCGGAACATCGTTTCAGGTAATCCGTTCCAACAATATCCTTGCCGTTATTTTACCGGGAAAAAGTCTTTTTGAAAAAGAAGCTCTGTTAACTTCTTTTTCAAACAACGCTTTGCAAAAAATAGCGCCTATTTTTTCGCGTTATCATAAAACGCGCATCAGCATTATCGGCTACA
Organism: Alphaproteobacteria bacterium; assembly: GCA_017476085.1. The sequence continues at coordinate 2,079 of JAFVEJ010000219.1, read as the reverse complement.
CCGACAGCGGGAATCCGGCTCTTGATCGCCAACTTTCCGAAAAACAAGCCCAAGCTGTCGCAACAGTCCTGAAAAAAGCCGCTAAAATTGCCGACGTCCGCTTTTGGATTGAAGGAAGTTCCGCACAAACAACCGCTTCGACAGAAGAAGAACGACTGAAAAACAATCATGTCGATATTATTTTGACACCGACCTTTATCCAATGAAGTCCTTTCTCTTCTTTTTCATTTTTATTTTGCTGTCCGGATGCTCCGGATTGCTTTTTCATCCGGAAAAAGAACATCTTTTTACCCCTGCGCGCCTTGGACTGCCGTATGAGGATTTAAAAATCGGAACCGACGACGGAATCAATCTGCACGCCTGGCACATTCCGGCTTATTGTTCCGGAGAACTCCCCTGCCCCTCGGCTGCCAATATTTTATATTTGCATGGCAATGCCGAAAACATCTCCTCGCATACGTTCAGCGTTATTTGGCTGATCTTGCATGGATATGATTTGATCGCCTTGGATTACAGAGGATTTGGCAAATCGGAAGGCAGTGTCAGCCTGTCCGGAGCGGAAACCGATATACAGGCCGCAATGGATTATCTGATTGAAAAATATCCGGATAAACCTTTGTTTGTTTTCGGTCAAAGCATCGGTGCCAGTCTGACGATTTCCGCCGTCGGCAAATACAACAATCAAAATAAACTGGCCGGCGTTATTAGTGATAGCGCTTTTTCCAAAACGCGCCGCATTGCTCGTGAAAAAGTCGGTCAATTATGGTTGTTATGGCCGTTTCAATATCCTTTGTCCCTCTTGGTTCCGGAAAACGATGCCGAAGGGAATGCGGCAAAGATCACCGTTCCCAAACTTTTCCTGACAACCGAAGACGATATCATTGTTCCGCCGCATCATACGCGAGACCTCTATGCCGAAGCCATCCCTCCGAAAGAACTGGAGATTGTGGAAAGCGGCGGGCATATCCGCGCTTTAAATAACGAAAATGCTAAAAATACTTTACTGCACTTTTTAGAAAAAAACAGCCAAAACAAATAAATATAAAAAACGGGATTATTCCCGTTTTTTATTGTTCTTTTTGGACGAACGCCCTTTGTTTTCATACGGATTTTTAGCTTTGCGCATTAAAATCCGAATCGGAACGCCTTCTATTTTTAAATCCTGAGCCAATCCTCTGATCAAATAACGCAAGTATGATTCCGGCAACTTTTCGGGATTACTGGAAAACAAAGCAAACGTCGGCGGGCGGGTTTTGGCCTGCGTTATATATTTCAACGGAATAGGACGCTTTGTCGCGGACAACGGCGGCGGAGTCTGTTCCGTCATTTTTGTCAGCCAGCGATTCAGCCGCCCCGTTGAAATGCGGCTGTTCCAAACGGCATAAACATCTAAAACGGTATGCATCAGCTTATCTAAGCCTTCCCCCGTTCTGGCTGAAACCGCTACGGTCTTCAACCCTTTCACCTGCGTTAAAGATGTTGAAATGCGTTCATTCAGCGTCTGCATTGCCTGTTTTTTATCTTTGACGACATCCCATTTATTGACGGCTATAATCAAAGCCCGTCCTTCATCCAGCACCTGACGGGCGATCGTTAAATCCTGCTTGTCCAGAATAGCGTCCGCGTCCAAAACCAACACAACGACTTGAGCCAAAAAAGCTGCTCTTTTTGTATCGGCTGCGGATAATTTTTCCAAATCGTCCTCTATCCTGGAATGACGCCGCAAGCCGGCTGTATCCGTCAAACGCATTTGGCGCCCTTTACAGGTCCAATTAATCGAAATGGCGTCACGCGTCAATCCGGCCATCGGCCCTGTCAACATACGGTCTTCGCCCAACAACCGATTAACCAACGTTGATTTTCCCACATTCGGACGACCGACAACGGCCAAATCAATAACGCGATCCGTTAAATCTTCCTGTTCTTCTTTTTCATCGGTTATATCAATCGCCTCTTCTTTTTTGCGGACGCGTCTTTTTTTCTCCGGAACGGTATCCGTATCGTTTTCCGGCTTTTCCTCTTTTATATACGGGAAAAGAGCTTCGAACAAATCGCTCATTCCCAATCCATGTTCCGCGG
>JAFVEJ010000218.1 GCA_017476085.1 Alphaproteobacteria bacterium | reverse complement strand
TCCGAAAAGGTGTTGGATATTATCAACGGCACGCCGGTTTTGCTTGACGGCGAAAAAGGGGAATTGCATCTTAATCCCGACGAAAAGGAAATAAAAATCGCCGTCGGCCGGAAAGAAAACGAACATAAAACACAGGCGGAACTGTTTCAGAAAAGAAACGAACCGACGATAACGACGGACGGTGTGAGACTGGAAATCGCGGGTAATATCGGCAGTGTTGAAGACGCCAGCCGCGTCGTTTCTTCGGGCGGGGAAGCGGTCGGACTGTTGCGGTCGGAATTTTTGTTTTTAGGCCGGCAGGAAGCCCCGAGCGAAGCGGAACAGGCAGCCGTTTACGGCAAGATCGCCGAAATCGTCGGTAAAGATAAATCCGTGATTGTCAGAACGCTTGATGTCGGCGGCGACAAGGAATTGCCGTATATCAAAGAACCGGAGGAGGACAATCCTTTCCTCGGCGTGCGCGGACTGCGGCTGAGCCTGAAATATCAGGAACTGTTCCGTTCCCAGATCAGGGCGGTTTTAAAGGCGGCGGACAAAACCAAAATCCGCATTATGTTCCCGATGGTAACGACGCTGGAGGAATTGAAGCTTGCCAAACAAATCGTTGCGGAAGAACGGGAATTGATGAACGCTCCGGCGGTCGAAACGGGCATTATGATCGAAGTCCCCGCGGCGGCGGTAACGGCGGACGTTTTGGCGCCTTATGTCGATTTCTTTTCGATCGGCACGAACGATCTGACGCAATACACGATGGCCTGCGACCGCGGCAATCCGCAGTTGGCGGCGTTGTCGGACAGCCTGCACCCCGCCCTTTTGCGTATGATTAAAATGACGGTCAACGGCGCGAAAAAGCACGGCAAGTGGGTCGGCGTCTGCGGTGCGATGGCGGGCGATAAAACAGCCGTTCCCGTTCTGATCGGTTTGGGCGTTAAAGAATTAAGCGTCGTGCCGCCGTTGATTCCGGCGGTCAAAGCGCAAATCCGTTCTTTGTCGTTCGCAAGATGTGAAGATTTGGCAAGGTTGGCCGTCGGGCAGGAAACGGCTTCTGCTGTTCATAAAATCGTCGAAGAATTTTTATCCGGTCGGGGAGAATAAATTATGATTAAAAAGGCGTTTATGTTTTTGCAGCAAATCGGAAAATCCCTGATGTTGCCGGTTGCCGTTCTGCCGGTCGCAGGATTGCTTTTAGGCATCGGTTCGGGGCTGTTGACGGCGGAAATTTCGTGGATTCCGCCGATCATTCCTCAAATCATGAGCCAAGGCGGCAATGTGATTTTCGCGAATATGCCTCTGATTTTCGCGATCGGAACGACATTGGGACTGACGGACAACGACGGTGTCGCGGCGTTGGCGGCGGTTACGGGGTTCATCGTGATGTTGGCGACGATGGGCGTGATGGCGGACGTGTTGTGGTTCCACGTTTCCGAAGGGCAGGAAACGTTGGGCGTTCTGGCGCAGTCGTTGGATTACGACGTTGCGTTCGCCCGAAAAATCGTTGCGACGAATATGGGCATCAAGACGATTGAAACGGGCGTTTTCGGCGGTCTGTTCGTCGGCGTCGTCGCGGCTTACATCTATAAAAGATTTTACAGAATCCAACTGCCGCCTTATCTGGGATTTTTCGCGGGCAAGCGTTCCGTGCCGATCATTACCTCTTTGGTGGCGATTGTGCTCGGCGTGTTTTTAAGCCTGTTCTGGCCGCCGATTCAGGAAAAGATCAGCGAATTTTCGATGTGGGCGGCGTACAGCGCGCCGACGGTCGCGGGAGCCACTTACGGCTTTGTCGAAAGGCTGTTGTTGCCGTTCGGTCTGCATCATATCTGGAATGTGCCGTTCTTTTTTGAAATCGGGTCTTACACGAACAAGCTGGGCGAAGTCGTTACCGGCGACATTCCCCGCTTTTTCGCCGGCGACAAGACGGCCGGCATTCTGGGCGGCGGATTTTTAATCAAGATGTTCGGTCTGCCGGCGGCCGCTCTGGCGATTCTGCACACCGCCAAGCCCGAAAACAGGTTGAAAGTCGGCGGAATTATGGCGTCCGCGGCGTTGACTTCTTTCTTGACGGGCATCACGGAACCGTTGGAATTTTCTTTTCTGTTCGTCGCGCCGATGCTGTATTTCATTCACGCCGTGATGGTCGGGTCGGCGTTCGCGCTGGTCAATCTGGTCGGGGCGCATATCGGTTACACGTTTTCGCAGGGCGCGATCGACTTTGCATTGTTTTACGCCCTTGATACGAAGCCGTGGGTCGTCTTTATTCTGGGGCCGGTTTACGCCGTTTTGTATTACGTCGTGTTCCGCGCCGTCATTACGGCGTTCGATATGAAGACCCCCGGTCGGGACGACGAGTCCCCCGTTCCGGCGGCGCAGGCGTCCGATCCCGCGGCCGCTGACGACAAAATGAAAATGGCGGCAAAGCTGGTCGAGGCGTTCGGCGGACGTGAAAACATCAAAAACCTTGACGCCTGCATCACGCGTCTGCGCCTGATTCTGAACGATCCGTCAAAAGCGTCCGACGACAAGCTGAAAGCGTTGGGGGCGGCCGGCGTTATGCGTGTCGGTTCCGGCGTTCAGGCGGTTTTCGGGACGGCTTCCGAAAATCTGAAAACCGATATGGAGGAATACTTGCGGACACATTCGCGGGACATTCCCGTTCCATCGGAAAAGAAGTTCTCCCTGTCCGAAGCGGTCAAAAAAGCTTTGGGAGGCGAACACAACATCGAAAGCGGCGAACACGCGGCGGACGGCGGCGTTCATATCCGGCTGAAAGACAAGGCTTTGATGGACGAAAGAAAGTTGCGCGAAGCCGGTGTCGAAATGATGTTCAAAGTGGATAACGGATTGATTTATCTGTCGCCGTTCATTCCGTAATTTTTTTAACTTTAAAGGAGAGAAAAACAAATGAAATCTGTCAAAGGAACACAAACGGAAAAAAATCTTTTAATGACTTTCGCGGGCGAATCGCAAGCCAGAATGCGCTACACCTACTGGGCGCGCGTCGCCGAAAAGGAAGGCTATCAGCAGATCGCGGCGATTTTTCTGGAAACGGCTGATCAGGAAAAGGAACACGCCAAGCGTATGTTCAAATTCCTTGAAGGCGGCGATTTGGAAGTAACGGGCACCTATCCGGCGGGGCAAATCCGTTCGACTTTGGAAAACCTTGATGACGCGGCGAAAGGCGAGGAACACGAATACAAAGAGCTTTATCCGATGTGCGCCGAAACGGCGGAAAAAGAGGGCTTTCCCGAAATCGCGCAGATGTACCGCGCGGTGATCGTCGCCGAAATCTTTCACGGGCAGAGATACCGCAAATTGCAGGAAAATATGCAAAAAGAGCGGGTTTTCAAACGTGAGGAACCGAAAAAATGGCGTTGCCGCAAGTGCGGTTATGTCCACGAAGGCGCGGAAGCCCCGAAAATCTGTCCCGCCTGTCTGCACGAACAGGCCTATTACGAAATCGCCGCCGAAAACTACTAGTCGTAGGGACTTAACGCCCTCCCGGCGGGAGGATATTCTGCCAACCGGCACGCTTTAAAACTGACGCCCGTACGGCCGGTATCCGGTATGGTTGCCGGCCGTGAGGAACAATTACTTTAAAAAAATAAAAAGTTCATTCCTGTTTAACGGGATAAATCTATAGTTTTCCGCGTAAGAACAAACAAACCGGCATCATCAGAGATATGCCCCACACGGCGGCGGGACCGGCCGGCAGATCAAAGTAATACGATACGGTTAATCCGAGTATCAATCCGGTTGTTTCTCCCGCGTATTCGATCAGCCGCCGTTTGCGTTCGTCAGTAATGTATGCCGTCGCGACCGCAGGAAAAATCAGAGAAGCGAAAACCAAATACACGCCGCAAACCTGAACGGACGTTGTAATAACGATTGCCAGAACAATATGGAAAAAACGTTTCAGAAATACTTCCGGTTTCAGATAAATCAAGACTGTCGCCGACAGAAAAACCGTTCCGGCAAAAGCAACTTTTCCCCAATCGGCGAACAGCAGCTGTCCGGTCAGGATGTCATTGATATGTTCGCTGCCGTGCGGGTTTCCCGCCAATGCCAATACGATCAGCGTCGCCGACAAAACAAACGTGCAGCCGATCACGGCTTCGGCGATTTCTTTGAACCGCGTTTCAACCGCTTTGAACAAAAATCCTCCGGCCAAAGCGCACAGCAAAGCGGCTGCTTGGGACGCAATCGTCCCAAGCTCCGCCATTCCTGCAAACACGGCTCCCATCGCCGCCAACTTCGCCAGCGACAGGTCGATGAAAATAATGCCGCGGCGCAGGACTTCCTGTCCCAAAGGCACATGAATCAGCATCATTAACAGCCCGACCGTCAAGGCAGGCAACAAAATGGAAAGCTCTGTCAGCATCTTATTTCTCCATCGCTTGCAGCATCAGCTCAATGCTGTTTTCAAACAATGTCGGCAGTGTCTTCGCCTGTTCGTTCCCGCCGACCGTATATGGCAGGACAACGGTTTTAACGCCGGTTTGTCCGGACAGCCATTGCGCAGGCTTCGCGCTTTCAAACGGCGCGTGAACGATAAAACGCACGTTGTCATGCCGCACTGTTGCCGTCAGTTCGCTTAAATGCTTGGAAGTCGCCGGAATCCCCGGTTTTGGTTCCAACGTTCCCGCCGTTTTGATGTTCAGCCAGTCGAACAGATAGGACATGTTTTTGTGATTGGTAATGACGCTGATGCCGTTTAACGCTTCGGCCTTTTGTTTCCATTTTTTGATTGAACTGGAAAAACCGGTCGTGAAAGCTTTTTCGTTTTCGCGGTAAAAAGCAGCATTTTCGGAATCGATGTCCGCCAGTTTATCAGCAATGACGGAAGCCATTTTCAGAATATTGTACGGGTTCAGATGCAGATGCGGGTTGCCGTCGGGGTGGACGTCGCCGTCCGCCCGATCAATGCGGACGGGTTTTTCGATCGTATTGACATGATGCGCGGCGTAAATCAGATTGCTTCCGCCTTCCTGTACTTTAGAAGAACCGGCTTTGCGCAAAATCAGCGGCAGCCAGCCGATTTCCAGATCGGCCCCCGAACAAACAACCAGATCGGCTTTTCTGATCTGTGCGATCAGGCTCGGTCGGGCTTGAATAAAATGAACGTCCTGCGTCGGTGTTGTTGCCGAATAGATGTCGGCTTTTCCCTTGGCGATTTCTCCGGTCAAAGCCGCCCATTCCGGTTCGCAGGCGAAAATGTTCAGCGCGAAAGCTTCCGTATGCCACAACAGAACGGAAAAGAGTGTGATTGTCAGTTTTTTCATCATTTTTTCCTCCGTTTAATAGCTGTGCGCTCCGTGCGCGCCGAAGCTCATCGTGTACTGGACGATAATCTGATT
>JAFVEJ010000217.1 GCA_017476085.1 Alphaproteobacteria bacterium | reverse complement strand
GTCTTATAAAGGAAAAGATATCAGAAGCCGTGCCAGAAAATTTGATGACAAGTTTGATATTGAAGATGAAAGCGAGGAATTCTAATGGCTACAGTAGCACGCCGTCCGTTCTTCCGCCGCCGCAAGGCTTGTCCGTTCGCGGCCAAGGACGCCCCGAAAATCGATTATAAAGATATTAAGTTGTTGCAGCGCTTCATTTCCGAACGCGGCAAGATTGTTCCCAGCCGCATTACCGCCGTTTCCGTCAAGAAACAGCGCGAATTGGCCAAAGCGATCAAGCGCGCCCGTTTTCTGGGTCTGCTGCCTTATGTCATGGACTAAGGAAGGAGTAGGATTATGGAAGTTATTTTGCTGGAACGCATTGAAAAGCTCGGACAAATGGGCGATATCGTCAAGGTAAAACCCGGATTTGCCCGCAATTACCTGCTGCCTCAGGCGAAGGCTTTTCGTTCAAACAAAGAAAATTTAGAATTGTTTGAAACGCGCAAAGTTCAGCTGGAAGCCGCTAATCTGAAACGCAAAGAAGAAGCCGAACAGATCGCCGCCAAAATGGAAGGTTTGAATCTGGTAATCATTCGTCAGGCTGCCGAAACAGGACAATTGTACGGATCGGTGACAGGGCGTGACGTTCGCGATGCGATTCGCGAAGCCGGTTACACCATTGAACGCCGTCAGGTTGTTTTGGATCAGCCGCTGAAAGAAATCGGTTCATTCAGCGTCCGCATCGTTTTGCATCCGGATGTCAGCCGTATGGTCAACGTTATGGTTGCCCGTTCTGCTGAAGAAGCCGAACGCAATGCTAAGGCTGCTGCCACAGCCGCCGCCAAAGCTGCTGCGGAAGTTGCTGTTGTTGAAGAAGCGGCCGCAGCCGAAGCTTAATCTTTAAACTGTCACAGAACGAGGGCGGGGGGATTTCAAACAAACCTCCCGCCGTCATTTTATCACAAAGGATACCGATTATGACCTCAGCAGAAGAAATCCCCGCCCGCCTGCCGCCGCGCAATATTGAAGCCGAACAAGCTTTGCTGGGCGCGATTCTGGCCAACAATCATGCTTTGGAAAAAGTATCCGAATTTTTAAAACCCTTTCACTTTGCCAGCCCGGTTCATGCCGCCATTTATCAGGCGATCTGTACGCTGCATTCGCGCGGACACACGGCCGATCCCGTCACTTTAAAAGGATATTTGGCAAATGACGGATTGCTGGACGAGGTCGGCGGCATTAAATATTTAATGGATTTAGCCGCAGCTGCCGTCACAATTATTAATGCCGAAGATTACGGCAAACTGATCTTTGATCGCTATTTGCGCCGCCAACTGATCAATATCGGCACAGATATTGTCAATGGCGCTTATGCCGTAAATTTAGACAACGACGCCGAACTCCAAATGTCGCAGGCGGAAAAGAAATTGTATGAATTGGGAACAGAAGGGCAGATCGACGGCGGTCCCAAACCATTCCATAGCGCTTTGGACGAAGTCATACAGGAAGTCGCGGAAGCCCGAAAAAATCCGGATGGTCTTTCCGGCGTTCCGACAGGATTTCGCGATTTAGACAAGAAAATGAGCGGTCTGCACAATTCAGATTTAATCATTCTGGCCGGACGTCCCGGTATGGGAAAAACGGCTTTTGCTACTTGTCTGGCTTTTAACACGGCACGAAGCTTTATGGAAAGTGTTAAAGAGCGCCGCGGAGTCGCTTTCTTTTCTTTGGAAATGTCTTCTTCCCAGTTAGCCAGCCGTATCCTTTCGATGGAAACGCAGATCTCTTCCGAAAAACTGCGCAGCGGTAAAATTACCGATGACGAATTTCGGCGCATTGTCACTTTTGTCGGCGAACGGGAAAAAGTTCCTTTATATGTTGACGATACGCCGGGATTGACCGTTGCCGCCATCCACAACCGCTGCCGCCGCCTGAAGCGCGATCAAAACAAAGGATTGGGGTTGGTTGTCATTGACTATTTGCAGTTAATCGACATGTCAACCTCCGCCTACAAAGGAGATATGGTGCGCGGTTTAACGGAAACGACGCGTCTGCTGAAAATTATGGCCAAAGATTTAAATGTTCCCGTTCTGGTTCTTTCCCAGTTGAACCGCGCGGTAGAACAACGGGATGACAAACGTCCGCTTCTTTCAGACCTGCGTGATTCCGGTTCTATCGAACAAGACGCGGATATCGTTATGTTCGTTTTTCGGGAACATTACTACTTAAAAAGCAATATGCCTGTTCAAAAGCAAAACGAAACTGACGATAAATTCAATGACCGTATGCGGAAATGGGAAAAATCCTTGGTTGATTTAGAAAAAAAAGCTGAATTGATTATAGCTAAACAGCGTCATGGTTCTTTAGGAACGATCGACTTATCTTTCGAAGGCCAGTTCACCCGCTTCGGCGATTGGATCGGTCAGACTTCAAATCAAACAGACGGATTTTAATTCCTGGTCTGCAGCGTTGCCGGAACAATCTGCCCGTTTTCAAATTTAGGCGGTACATAGGCACTGTCGGCAGGCGCTTTGTCCGGTATGGAAAACATAAATAAAAAAACCAAAACGAGCCCCAATCCCGCCGCCGTTAGTGTCTGTACGGGATAAAACTCCTGTTTCATACCGCGCCGACGCCGATATATCCAATAGAATACGAACGGCAGTACGAACGGCAAAAGAACACTGTACAATACTCTGAACATATTGCTTATTTCCTTCAATCATTTAAACTGGATTTTAGCACGAAAGGATAGGTTAGAACAATGATTACTCTGCAGCCATGCCAAAATAAAAAAGAAGACGCCCGCATTGTTTTTGCATGGCGCAACGATCCGGCAACAATCGCTTCTTCTTATATTCCTTTGCCTAAAAGCTGGGATTCGTTCTGGCTGGAATATAATGCGGGTTACTTCGAAAATCCGCCGTTTGATCCCGTTTTTGTTGTTGAAGGCGGCGAACCGGTCGGTTTTATCCGGTTTGAACCGGCTTCTCTTTCCGAATATCCCGATCAAACCGCAATTGAAGTGATGATCAATATTTCTCCGCATCGGCGCGGGGAAGGAATAGGAACGGAAGCTCTGATTTCTTTACAACATTATATGAAAGCGAAAAACGTCACCCTTTTGACCGCCGATATTCGCAAAGGAAACCGCGCTTCTTTAAGCGCTTTTGAAAAAGCCGGATTTTCTTTTTTTTCGGAAAGGACGGAATATATTTCAAAAACAAAAGAAAATTGCTGTATACTGTGTTATCTTTGCAGATTATAGAGGTTTGTTAATTTTTTTTGCGGATAATCTGAAAAACGGAGTCATCAATGACAATCACCTTTTATCTTATTTTTACGGCATGCCTGCTGTTTTTCAACATTATCGCGTTATATGGCTATTTTTTGTTTTATCAAAGCCGATTAAATGAACATATTTATAACGAACACGTCGTTCCAACTTTAAAATACGCCTACCTCATTCAGGCGATCAGCCTTTTAATCGGCTATGGCGCTTTGTTTTGCTTTTCAGAAGACAAAACTTGGTTTTATGAAATAAAATTTTTATATTTCTTAGGATTAGTTCTCCTGTTCATTATATCCGGTCTTTTAAATAAATTAAAAGGCGGAACCGTTTTAAGCTCTCTTTTAGAATTAGCCGGCATTCTGGGATTCGTTTTCATACTGCCGAAAGACAGTCTGCCATTCAAAACTTCTTTGCCTCCGGAAGCCGTCCAAGCCCTGACCGGATTAGGATGGTTTATCTGTTACAAGTTTTTCTGCATATTGGCTGACCGGTTTGAAGGAATTGTCGTCATTCAATCTCTGCATATGGGATTCGCGGTATTGCCGATACTTTTCTTTTTGAGCTACTCTCCCGTTTCTTTATTGCAGGTTATCGGCGTATTGTTTCCTATCATGCTGATGCTGACTCCGTTTTATTGCGTTCTTCATTATAAATTGCCGATACAAAATCCCGTACGGAATATTTTTTGTCTGTTGCTGACGGGATTCGCTTTTTTTGCACTTCCTACAAAAAATTGGGGAATGAGTTTTTTGTTGATCGGATATATTATCTTTGAACTTGTTGTTGTTCTTTTTCGCTTTTTCTCCAACTTGCTCAAAAGACAAAAAGAGCCTTTGTTTTTTTTCGAAAATTTAATGAACAGAACGCCATATAAAGCAACCGTCATCCGTGTGGTTCTTCGTTATAATCTTTTAACAGATATAACGATTTTTATCTTAATTATCAGTGACTTACAGTTTCAAATGATCCTTTTGACCGTACTGTTGTTCCTCAAAATGTATCTGAATATTATGATTTCTGACAACAAAACGGGCATTATAGATCTGGTTAAAGGCGCTAAAGAAACCGCACAGACAGGCATTACGGAAACTGTTTCGGCTGTTTCCTTTTTAAAAGGAACTTATGAGAAAAAAAAGGAAGAAAAAAAAGGAAAACAGAACGATGAACAATCCTGATTTACTGACGCGTCATTTAGCTGTCGGAATTTTTGACGCCGTTTTCAGACATGGCAAAGGGTTGGAAGAAGAATATGCGGCCTGTATGAATTATCAGGAAAAAAAGGAACCTTTGGAAAACAGAGATCGGACATTTATCCGTCTTTTGGTTACGACTTTATTGCGCCGGTTGGGACAGATTGACGATATTCTTTTCCGATTTCTGAAAAAACCCCTGCCGGAAAAAACCGCTTACGTTTTTGATGTTCTCAGAATCAGCGCAGCACAGCTTGTTTTTTTGGATACTCCGGCACATGCAGCCGTTTCAACGGGCGTTTCCCTGATTAAAAACAGCAGAAAATACAGCGGATTTTCGGGATTAGCCAATGCCGTCCTGCGCAGGATTGCCAAAGAAGGAAAAAAAATCGCTGAAAAACAGAATACGGCAAGACTTAACATTCCCGCATGGCTGTTTGAAAAATGGGTTAAGGAATATGGACAGCAGAATGCCGAAAAAATAGCGAATACCGGATTACGGGAAGCGCCTTTGGATTTCAGCATTAAAGCCGATTCGGAAATATGGTCTGATCGATTGGAAGCGATTTTAATGCCGACAGGCTCTCTGCGAAGGGAAAAACAAGCTTCCGTTCCCCAACTTCCCGGATATGAAGAAGGAGCTTGGTGGATACAGGATTTATCCGCTGCTGTGCCCGCGCGGCTGTTTCATTCTTTAAAAGGCAAAAAAGCGGCAGATATTTGCGCCGCGCCAGGCGGAAAAACGGCTCAAATGATTTTAGCCGGAGCCGAAGTTACCGCTATCGACATTTCGGAAAACAGAATTAAACGATTGAAAGAAAATCTCGACCGTCTTCATTTTTCCGCCAAAACAATCTGCACGGATATGCGCGAATGGAATAAAAATGAAAAATTCGACATCGTTTTATTGGACGCTCCATGTTCAGCGACCGGAACTTTGCGCCGTCATCCTGATGTCGTGTGGCATCGCACGCTCCAGGATATTTCCAGACTGCAAATAACTCAAAAGCAATTATTGGAAACGGCCGTCCAAATGATGACGGATGACGCGGAAATGGTTTACTGCGTTTGTTCGATTTTGCCTGAAGAAGGACGCGGACTTATTGACAACGCTGTCCGATCCGGATTGGTTGAACGAATTCCCTTGGAACCTTCCGAGGTTCCGAAAGAAATGATCACAAAAGACGGAGATCTGCTGATTCTTCCCTTCTTTTATGAAACCAGCGGCGGCTGCGACGGATTTTACGCGGCTCGATTAAGAAAAAAGGAGAAAAAAGCATGAAATTAACGGTCTTATACCCTTTTATGGAAGACAGCTTTTCGGAAAACACTTTGAATTTCATTGAAATCCTTTCTCGATTAAAACAAAAACGCGCCGTCGATTTACTGATTACGGTTGATAAACCCGGACGGACTTCGGATGCTTTGAAAAAAGCGGGTCTTTCTTATGAGGAAGTCGCATTCGCGGCACCTGTCGGCTCCCGGGATTTTTATTTAACCGTTCTGTTCAAATTGATTCGTTCCGCCATTTTTTCCTTTTTTTATTTCAAGTCCCATCAAATCAATGTGATGCATTGTCCTGATGTGTTGTCTCTTTTATGTTGGGGAAACACATCCAAAATGAATCGCGTCCCCTTTGTAACTTTGGTTCAGGAAAATGAAAAATTCTCCCGTTATGCCTCTTTAATGCTGGCAGACAGTAAAAAAGTCGTCTGCCGCAGCGAAGAAATCCGACAAAAACTGCCCAGGCGCCTTTCTTTTTCGGCACTGTTGGCTCCGGAAGCGCAAAACATTCCCGAAAATCTGAATAAAGAAACATCCCTGAAAAACACGGTTGATTTCTGGATTGAATTGTATGCTTCATTATTTGTTAAACCTGATCTGAGTAAAATTACCGGTGTCTTGAATAAAAATTAAAAGGAGAATATGGCATGAAAAAATTTTTGATTCTTTTTTTAATGCTGTTTTCCGTTCCCTGCAGCGCTCAAAATCTGATAGATGCCAAAAAGGTTGATCATATCGGTGTTTTTGACGATTGGAACGCATATATTTTTAAAGATAAAAAAGACAAAGTCTGTTTCGTTTCCTCACAGCCTTTAAAATCGACGGGAGAATACACCCGCCGCGGAGATGTGTTTTTAATTGTTTCTCACCGCCCGAATGAACAAATGTTTGACGTTTTGACATTTGTTGCCGGCTATACCTATATGCCCCGCTCCGAAGTACAATTCCGGGTCGGAAACGTTAAAGCAAACCTGTTTACCAGTGAAGATACCGCCTGGGCCAAAAACCTGAAAACCGACGATGACATCGCCAAAGCAATGAATAAAGCCGTCCGGGTTACCGTTCGCGGATTAACGATAGAAGGCGTTGAAACACATGATGTTTTTTCAATGAAAGGCTTTAACAACGCGATGGAAGCGATTAACCGCCTGTGTCGTCAGCCGATCGGCTTTCAATAACAGCTTTTTTAGCTTTGTATCTTTTATTTAAAGATGTTATGCTTTTCATAATTATTTTTTTAAAGGTTGAAACATGAACGCACAAACTCCCGTCACAGATCCTGTTCGTCAGGAATTTATGGATATGTATGAAGAAACATTAATTGATTTAATGGAAAAATCTGACGAAAGCGATTTATCCGAAGAAGATGAGCGCGCCCTGCGCGTTAACGCTATGGTTGACACGGCATTGCATGTCAGAAAAGATTTGGATCCTCTTTTGGCCAATAAATTGAAATCACTGGAAAATTTAAAAGATTACAAACAAATTCTGTTGACTGAATTTAGGATTTTAGGATTTGTTTCAAAAACTTCTGCCGCGCGAATTTTTGCGGAATATTTATTGCTTTCTCTGTTGGATGAATTTGAAATCGAAGACCGCATAGATTTTGACGTATTCGGCAACGAATTGAATGAAGCTTTTAACCAAATGACAGATGATTACAAAGATCTGCGCCGTGTTTTCCCGTGGGGACGTTTACTGGATTAATCGGATCCTTTATTAGGCAGTTTCGTTAAAATAAATTCAGCGATGCCGGAAGGCAAACAGCTCATCAGCCAAGCGCTGAAAGCCAACAGGGGCGGAAAAGTAATCCGTCCTTTGTTTTTTCTTAAACCTTCGGCAATAATAATGGCGGCATTATCCGCCGGCATTAAAAAAGGCATAGGAAATTTATTTTTTTCCGTAATGCGCGAAACAACAAATCCCGGACAAATGACATTAACTTCGATTCCCTGCGGTTTCAAATGACCCCGCAAAGCTTCGCCCCAAGCGCGCACGGCGTTTTTGGATCCCGAATACGCCGGCGCCGAAGGCAGTCCCCTGTATCCGGCCAACGAACTCAACACAGCGATTTGTCCTTTGCCGCGTTTTTTCATTTTTTCCAAAGCGGGCAAAACCGTATTTAAAACACCGCCGACATTGACGGCAAAAATCTTCCGCGTCACTTCAACGGATTCGCCATTTTTCCCCGGACCGGCGGAAACGCCCGCATTGGCAACAACCAAATCCAATTCTGCTATTTTATCGCATCGGTTTATCCAATTTTCCATTGCGGCCGCATCCGTCACATCAATCTTTTCCGCAAAAACTTCCGCTCTTTTTTCACGGCAGCGCTGAGCCACATCTCCCAAACGATTTATATTCTGCCCGCATAAAAACAACGTGACGTTTTTTTGAGCATAGTATAAAGCCAAAGCTTCTCCTATCCCGCTGGAAGCTCCCGTGATTAAAATATGATGCGGATTTTTCATTTTTAAATTCCCGTTTTGAATAGTTTTATGTAAGGTAATGCAAACGACTTAATAAATAAAGAGGCTTTAGCATGGAAAGTATGACGGGATTCAGTTCCTTTTCAGGACAAAACGGCGCTTCCTGGACATGGACGCTGCGCAGCGTTAACAACAAAGGACTGGAAATACGATGCCGCTATCCGCAAGGGTACGAAGAATTGGAACAAAAGATTCGCGATTGTTTACGTTCCTTTTTCACTCGCGGCAGTTTTTCCGTTTCATTGGATATAACGCTTGATCAGGCGGATCAAAAGCCTCAAATCAATTATGCCTTTTTGGAAGAATTATGCTCTTTATCCGAACAGCTGCAGAAAAAATTTCCCGCTTTGGAACCGGCCCGCATTGACGGTTTGATGAATGTGCGCGGCGTAGCGGAAATCGATTCTAAGCCGCCGGCAGATCGTTCAGAAATAACGGCTTTATTCCTTTCTTCTTTAGAAGAAGCCGCCGAATCGTTAAAAAAGGCCCGTTTAGCCGAAGGAGCCAAAATCGCAGTTTGTCTGAATGATCAGGTTAACCAAATCGAACGGCTCGTAATCGAAGCTAAAAATCTGGCCGCGGTTCAACCCGAACGAATTAAGAAAAAACTCAAAGAAGGGTTGGATCTGCTTAAAGAAGACACAGAATTGTCCGAAGAACGCTTTATGCAGGAAGTCACCGCTTGCATGCTCAGAGCGGATGTGCGCGAAGAGTTGGATCGTTTAGCGGCTCATGTTCACACGGCACGCGAACTGTTTGAAGAAAAGGGCCCGATTGGCAGAAAATTGGATTTTTTGTGTCAGGAATTTAATCGGGAAGCCAATACGCTTTGTTCCAAATCTATGGACATTGAATTAACCAGAACGGGAATGGCTTTAAAATCCGTTATTGACCAGTTAAGAGAACAAATCCAAAATATTGAATAGGAGAGTTGCATGTCAGATTCCATTAAACGCAGAGGATTTATGTTGGTTTTATCGTCGCCGTCCGGTGTCGGAAAAACGGCCATCGCTCATCGTATTCTTGAAACGGAAGAAAATATGTCCCTTTCCGTTTCCGTGACAACGCGTCCCCCTCGTCCCGGTGAAATTAACGGAAAAGATTATTTCTTCGTTGACATGCCCGCTTTTGAAGGCATGGTTCAACGCAATGAATTTTTAGAGCATGCCAAATTCTGCGGCAACTGCTACGGAACGCCGCGTGAACCCGTCCGCAAAGCGCTGGAAGACGGAAAAGACATACTGTTTGATATTGAATGGCAGGGCACACAGCAAATTGCCGAAAATGCGCGGGAAGATCTTGTCAGCGTCTTTATCCTGCCTCCGTCTATGGCCGAATTGGAACGCCGTCTGTTTTCGCGCGCGCAAGATTCCGAAGAAATCGTTCGCCAGCGTATGGCAACCGCCGCCGCGGAAATGAGTCATTGGAACGAATACGACTATGTAATTGTTAATATCGATTTTGAGGAAAGCGTCAAAAACGTCCGCTCCATTATTCAGGCCGAACGTTTAAAACGCCAGCGTCAAAACGGCTTAGCCGGATTCGTCAACAATATGCGTTCACAAACAGCTTGAGTAAAAACGAACCTAAAAAAACGCCGCAATGGTTCTTGCGGCGTTTTTTATTGCTGACCGGGCGGTTTTGGAGGAACAGGCGCTTCTCCCTGATGTATCGATTTGGGAATCTTAACCCGCACCACTCCCGGCATTTTAGGAACCTTAATCATTCCCGGCGGCATTTTAGCTAAAACCGGCATTTTAATTATCGGTGCTTTTGCCATAGGAATACCTACCGACGGCGGCTGAGGAGGCTGCGGCATTTTTACCGGAACAGGTGAAACAGTCGGAGACGGAGGAGCAAAATTCTCTGTTTCCGGTTCAGATAATTCTTCTTTATTATCATCAATCGAAAGCGGCGGAATATCCTCTTCAGATTCCGTATATTCGGCAACCGCCGGAGGTACCGGTTCCAAAAATTCATTATCGGACGCGGGAACCGGCTGATCGGAAAACGTTTCTTCTTCATCAAGCGGCAATTCATTATCTTCTTCCGGCAACGATAAATCTGCTGTCGGCATTTCCTCTTCCGGCGGAAGCGGTTCGTCTTCCAACGGCAAATCGTTTTCTTCCGCATCTTGTTCTGTCTGATCGAATTCAGGCGGCATTTCTTCAACCGGCAATTCTTCTTCCGGCGGCAATATATCTTCATCTGCGGAATATTGGTTTTCTTCAAACGATAATGCTTCATTTTCCACCGGCAGTCCCTGCAGCTCTTCATCCGAAAAACCCGTATCAATATCCTGCGGCAGCTCAGCTTCCTCATCAAATACGGGCGGAGCTACGGCAATCGGCGGAGCTACCGGTTTAGATGTCGGTATAAATCCCGAATCCTCTTCCTCATCATACAAAGAATTCAAAGAAACGCCTTTTGAAGTTTCATTTTCTTCCTCGTCATCGTCAAGATACATTTCTTCTGCTGGCGCATCTCCGCTTAACCCGACGACACCGGTTTCGACAGGCTCCTCATCGGTTCTGTTCATAATAACCGGCGCAGAGGAAGGTTTAAAGTAATACAACGGTTCGGCTTTGGCTTTTTCGATATCTTCACCTTCCGGACGCGGCAAATCTTTATTCGGGCCCGTTGCTTCATAAACGACGACCTGATTTCTGCCGTTTTCTTTCGCAACATACAAAGATTCGTCCGCCATTTTCAACATTTCCGGAATATCATCCGTCACCGTTGAAGAAACCAAGCCGATACTGACCGTAAACTGAACGTTTTGATCCTGTTCGTTTTTCACAACCAGTTTAGAAATTTTGATTCTCAGGCGTTCCGCCACACGAAAAGCGTTTTCAATGGTTGACTCAGGCAGCAGAATAACAAACTCTTCCCCGCCGAAACGCGCCACAATATCAGATTCGCGCAGCGTTCTGCGGCAACAATCGGCCAAAGCCTGCAATACCAAGTCGCCGACCGCATGGCCGTGCGTATCATTGACATTTTTAAAGTGGTCGGCGTCGATCATAAACAGACAGAACGGATGATGATAACGACGGGAACGTTGAATTTCCTTCTTTGCCAATTCGTCGAATTGGCGACGGTTATAACATTTTGTCAAAGGATCGCGTGTTGCCTGATCAAACAGCTGCAATTCTTTCTTCTTACGATCTGTAATATCCTGAAACGCCATATACAAAGCGATTTCATATTCAAAGTCGATCACCCGCGCTGACAGCAAAAGCCAGAACGGTTCGCCTTTGCGCGGTTTAACCAAAAATTCGAAATCGTCAACTACCGGATGTTTTTCCAATTTAGCCAGTAATTCCGTTCTTTTTTCAGGCTCCGCAAAATAATCCACTGTTTTAAAGTTGCCCGGATGTTTGACATCCAATCCGAATAAAGCGCCCGCTTTATTATTAATCATCATCAGTTGATCGTCTTTCAATCTGGAAATGATAATCGGGAAAGGCGACATTTGAATCATCAAACGCAGACGCTCTTTATTTTCTTCCGCTTCCTGCTCCAGCGTATCAAATTGATGCGCCATCAAATTGTTGGAAATCAAAATCCAACCGCACATAATCGCGATATACAAAAATGTTTCAAAGGCCGGAGATACAAGACTTTGTCCCCATGACATCAATATCAATAAATTATACAAAGCCAAAAAAACGCAGAACCAGCCTGTAATCACAAAACCGATAGAGTTGCGCAGCATCTTTTTGCGCCATAAAGAAGCTGATAAAAAAGCATATCCCACGACTGAAGCGGCTAAAGAAAACGTCAGAGAACTGCCGTCACGCGTAATAATAACGACATACCAGCTCCACACTCCGGCAAGCAAACTTAAAAAAATAACAACCGTTCGGCTGAAAAACTTGCTTCCTCTGATGCTTGCAGCTCCCGCAGTCAACAAAACAGCCGACAACAAGTGCAGCATTAATGATGCAAAATAATAATATTCCACCCCTATGGAACGGGAACAGAAAATCAGTATTTTTGATAAAAAGACAAAAACACATCCCCAAAAAATAAATCTAATGGCGTCGGAAAAATCGGACATCCCTTTTAAATATTGCAGCGCGACCAATACGCCCACCAAACTGAGCATCATCGGAATAAGGCCTGTCGTCGAAGTAAGAGCTGTTTCCATAAAGTATCCGTTACGAAAAAATATTTTTTTCCTCTTCTATTTATAGTATATTGCTCTTGCAGAGCAAAGCCGAATTTGTCATAAATGTAAAAAAACATTGTTTTGAGGAACGGAATGGTTCAGGACGAATTACTGGAAAACACAAATTTAGACGAGCTGGAAAGCCTGTCTGATAATGAAGAAGCCATTGAAACCAGACGATTGCGCCCGCTGTCGTCTTTTTTGGAATTTGATGTTTCCCGCCGTCCGACTCAGGCAAAAGATCGTGTATCCAAACGAAACATTTATCTTGGTATTCTGTTG
The DNA here is from genome assembly GCA_017476085.1 of Alphaproteobacteria bacterium. The sequence continues at coordinate 3,499 of JAFVEJ010000217.1, read as the reverse complement.
GGAATCATTCTGATCGCATTAGGCTTTTTGGGCGATTTCGGTACGGTTGACAATTCCTTGTTTTCCAAAATAGAATCTTCGGACTCTTCCAACGTCGCCAGTTCTTTTTCGGCTGCCTGGCTGTTCGTTGCATTAGGACTTTTTTTAATTGTAACCCGATTAATGCTGCTTTCTTACGGCCGTGATTTTTTTATCGGTCACAAGTTTGCCGCGGTTGTTATCCAAAAACCGTTTGAACACAGTAAAAGAATGGCCGATTCTCTGAACGAATATATCGGCGTGCGTTATCGTACGCGCGTCGTTAACGTTCTGGGGCTGACTTCTTTTACGCAGCACATCATAGATTTACAACATCCCAACGAAACAAAAACCATTCCGCTTTACATTACCAAAAATGGCGAAAATATTTCCCAAAAATGGGAAGAATTGGTAAGACAGCTTGAAATGCCGGCTATTTTTAATACGGCGGACGGTATTATAGAAATTGAATTACAGGATATCCAGAAAGCCTTGCCCGATTTAATTTCAGAAGGAAAAATCGAAGTATCCGACCATAATCTTTATAAAATTCCGCAGTCTTTTAAAATTATAGAAGATTCGGAAAACTGCCAAATTGATCCGCAAATTCGTGACAGCGCTTTTTCTGTTTTTTCCGGAATATTGTGCTTTTCAACCTTTTTTGCAATCGTCTTTTTCAGTTTTGTTTTCAGACTTCCGTTATCATATTTGCCTTTATTGTTCGCAGGATTGGTATTGTTTATTGCCGTGCCGCTGGCTCTTTTTTTCAGACGCAAAAGAATTATAGTTTCTTCTCAGGGAATCCGCATTAAATCAAAATGGCTTTTCTTTCCGTCAATCGGCTTTTTGATTAAACCGGAACAGTTGGAATATATCTATGTTGTCCATAACAGCTATGATTCAAAATATACGCTTGTTATCGGCGCAGACGGGCAAACGGCTCATATCGGGCGCGGATTGTCCAAAGAAGATCTGGAATGGCTCAGAAATTTTATCAACGCCCAGATCAAACGCTTTATGTGTCATTAAAAGATAACCGAAAAATTATCGTTAAAAATTGATGTTCCGGCGATTTTTTGATAAAATATCTTCCATATTTTATAAATAGGGGAGGATTTTATGTCCGAGAAATTGTCGTTTGAAGAAATCGTTAATTTGTGCGATCTGGATACTCTGCAAAAAATAACTACGATTGATGTTGATGAAAACGGTATGATATCCCCCGATTCACAACGCCAAGAACTCGCAAAAATCGCTCGTCTGATTTCGCGCGGACACCCCGGTTACAAAACATGGGACAGAGCAACCACCGAAAAATTCGAAAAGAAAATTGAAGACCTTTACAACAGTATATCAGAACCTAAAAAACTAAAAACAAAAGAAGAAACAAATGAAGAAAAGCAGGGGTTCTATAATCGACTTGACACAGCATTGCAGCTTTTGCCCGATGAACATTTAAAAGTATCCCCCGGACAGGGTAATTTAATACCTCGCGAACCCAATGTCGTTAGTGTCGGTGAAAACAGCTGCCCTGAAGAAAAGCCCTGGGAAATAAAGCAATCCGAAGACGGAAAATCAACAATTCTTGCTATTCGCGATCTTGGTTCCGCCGGACCGGAAGATTGGCTGAAATTGCAAAAAGAAGTTCGCAATGCTTTGTTTAATGAAGACGGTACCGAAAAATGCGATTCTTTAGTTATTGATGTCCGCAGTAATCCGGGCGGTCCGACAATCCCTTATGAACTGATCGGACAAATGTTGTATGGAAATGAAGTCGCCCATTTTGAAAAAATGGCTTATCGGGATACAAAGGAAAATGATTATTTGCGGTTGTGCAATGGAGAAATCACCCAAGAAGAATATGATCGGCGATCAAAAGAACATAAATATACCGACGAACTGGTTACTGTTATTGATTATACCGATCATGAACAGGAATTTCCGCCGTTTGTAAACGGAGGGTTTAAAAAGCCGGTTATATTATTAACCAATAGAGAAACCGCTTCCGCTGGCGAAAGTTTGCGTCAATACCTAAACGGCCATCCGGGTTTAACGGTCGTCGGTGAAAATACGGCCGGCTGCCATTCGGAAATCAGCGGCGACTGTCCCCGCAATCAATCCGGTTACGGTGTCAAAATCGCTACGGGTCATGCTCAGCCCCGAAAAACGGAAAAGGTGAAAAAAGATTCTTATGAACAGACAGGTTATCCGGCCGATATCTATACGACAGGGCAAGACGCTTTAGCTTATACATTCAGCCATCTGGAAGAAATCAAAGCAGGCGCTCAAGAAAAATTGGACGCCTATACTCAGCCGCAAACAGCAAATAGCCGCGATGACAGATTAGCGTTCAATGATTTTATGTTTATTCGGGCGATAAATACCGGAATGGATATAGAGGAAGTTAAAAAAATATATAATGGCCTGTATCCGGGAAAAGTCGAAAGATTTGATAAAATAATTGCTTCTGCAGCGGCTAAAATACCGGAAACAAAAAGCAAAGAGTCCGCTACGAAAAAAACAAAGCCGCAAAAGGAAGGATTAACGGCTTCTATAAACCGGTTTCAAAATCCGACGTCCACAATGAAATCTTTAAAAGAATTTGCCGACAAAATTAAAACAGGCGACGTCAGTATCCGCCTTTTAAAACAAGCAGATAAGGACCGTTAATCAGGCTTTTGCCGATTTGATATAGCCCAGAACAGCCGTAACCGCCGCGGGCGTAATGCCTGAAATACGAGATGCCGCGCCCAGTGTTTCGGGGCGAACTTTGGACAGCTTCATAATCACTTCGTTCGACAGCCCGCCTATTTTTTTATAATCGATGTCTTTGGGAATCTTCAACGCCTCGTCTTTGCGGAAAGCGGCGATATCCGATTCCTGACGTTGCAGATAACCGCGGTATCTTGCTTCGATTTCCAGCTGTTCGACGACATCGGCGCGCGTGTCTTTCAATTCCGGCCAGACGGCGGACAGCTTTTCCCAGTCGATTTGTTCGTAAGCCAGCAAATCAAAGCCGTTGCGGTGAGAACCGTCTTTATTCACTTCAAAACCGAGCTTTTCCAATTCACGCGGAGTCCCGCCGATACCGTTCAGTTTTTCACGCGCGGTCTTCAACGCTTCGGCTTTTTCTTCAAAAGCCTTCCGACGTTTTGCGCCGACACAACCGATATCAATGCCTTTCGGCGTCAGGCGCATATCCGCGTTGTCCGAACGCAACAGAAGCCTGTATTCCGCACGCGATGTGAACATACGGTACGGTTCGTCCACGCCTTTGGTCGTCAGATCGTCGATCATCACGCCCAAATAAGCGTCCGCGCGGTCAAGCGTAAATTCCCTGTCCGAACCGCCTGCCTTCAAAGCGGCATTAATGCCCGCCAAAAGCCCCAGAGCGGCGGCTTCCTCGTATCCGGTCGTGCCGTTCAGCTGCCCTGCGATGAACAAGCCGGATACTTTTTTCGTTTCCAAAGTCGTCCGCATT
>JAFVEJ010000216.1 GCA_017476085.1 Alphaproteobacteria bacterium | reverse complement strand
GTTTATTAAAGATCATCCTCTGCCCCTTCCTGCGGAACCGGCGCCCGAACAAATCTCTTCCCCAACATCCTCATCTGCCGAAAAAACAACGCAAATCTTGCCCTCCCCCTTCCCTTTAAAAGGAGTCGTTTTCGATTTTAAAGAACGCTCGGCTCCTCTGGTTATTACCAAAATAGGCGTATTGGCACTGGAAGAAAAAATTCAACTGCCGCATTTGACACCGGTCAATGTTCAAATTACGGAAATAGCCGAGCCGCCGGCATTCTCTTTAACGGAGCATACGGACAATCCCGTTTTCCGAGGAATTGAAGAAACGTTGAATTTGCTGCGAGACACGGATTCGGCATCGTTCGAATCTTTCAAAAACGCCCTGCCGCAAATCGGCAATAAATTGCCGGCGCAAATCATTTCTTTTATCAACACCGCTTCCCGAAACGTGCCGGTTTCTTATTTTATCGGGGAATCAAGCGTCGCCGTATTGCAAAGTTTAGGTGAAAAGGGGCATAGTCTGCTTGCTCAAATCGAAAAAGAAATCACCGCTTCACCAAAAAAAGTCACGGATGGCCGAAGCTCTTGGAAAGGATGGACCGTTCCTTTTTTATCCGGCGCAATAGTCGAACCGGTTTCTCTTTATTTGCAAAAACCGCACGAAAACGGCCACCGGCAAAAAGGAACAGTCTCCAAACCGAATGCCGTCCGTTTCGTTTTGGATTTGAATCTGACACGACTGGGCAATCTGCAAATGGACGGACTGGCTCACCGCAGCGAGCGTCGGTTTGACTTGATCATACGCCATCAAAACGATTTGCCTGACGCTTTTGATGAAAAAATCCGTTTCATTTTCACACAGACTTTATCGGCGTTGAATTATACGGGAACGGTCAAGGTTGATCACACGGATCAATTTATCATTTTAACTCAAGAACTTGAAACCGAATCAAAACGGGGTGTTTGGGCGTGAAGGATAAAAAAGGATACTACGCCATACTGCATGTTGATGAAACGGCCAGCGAAAAGGAAATAAAAAACGCTTTTCGCCGCGAAGTTAAACTGTATCATCCCGACAAAAACCATGATCCGAACGCCGGAGCAATCTACCTGAAAATTAATGAATCTTATCGGGTTTTAACCGATCCCGATGCCCGGAAAGCTTACGACAATCTGCCTGATGCCGCCGCCGATTTTATTCCTTGCTGTCTATGCGGCCGGCATGCGCATCAGCCGCGGTTCATTTTTTTTGATGTCGGTGAAAACATTTCGCAAGGCGGCGTATATTGCCGCCCCTGCGCTTCCCGTCGGCAATTCAAAGCCGCAATGAAAATCTGGAAAAAATTTCTGATTTCTCCGGTTAAAAGCTGGCGTTTGTTAAAGCAAGCCAGAGCCATGCGGGAACAACCCGCTGACAAAAACTTTGATATGCTGCTGCAAAACGCGGCGGCTTTCAACAGCGAAAAACGGTATGGTTTAGCAAAATTTCTGGCGGAACAGGCGCGGTGGTTCGCGCCCGATCAGCCGGAACGTGCGAAAGTCAATACGTTCCTGAACATTCTTCCCGAAGCTCCGTACCGCTATGAACCGGACGAATGGAAAATTAAAGGAACGGATACACTGCGTGTTTACCTCCCTGTTTTTATCGGCATTCTGATTGTTTTACTGCTTTTTTCTTTTCCGTATCTTTCGCGCTTATTACCGGATAATTCTTATGATTTGGCTGATTATGAACAGCAAAACGTTATCTTTTTGCCTTTCGGCCTGTCCGATGAAACTCAGCTGTATCATACTCGAAAAGACAATGTTTCCGCTTATCAGGCTCCCAGTACAAAAAGCGGTATTTTAGCTGTTTTACCGGCACAAACAACGGTCCGTATGACAGGATATGTACCGAAGACACCTTGGGTACAGGCGATGACGCATCAAGGCTTGATTGTCTTTATCCGCCGATCCGATTTGGAAAAAGGCGTCGGTGCGGAAAAAAAGCCTTACAATTCAAAAATCCTGCCGACAAAAGATTAAGCTTTTTTCTTTTCTTTCAGAATGGCATCGATATTCAGCCGAATTTGTCCGGCTTCCGGATTGTCTTTCAAATTATAAAGCAACACATGAACACCGGCCGTTTTCAGCATTTTTTGACGTCTTAAATGTCGTTTTTTGTTTTCGCCTTCCAATTCGACGACACATACGATATTTAAAGCCGCATCGCAAATAACAAAATCGACCCGTTTCAAATTGAACGGCGCCCAAAAATCCCAATGATTTGTTTCGATCAATGCCCGCATCGACACATGAGGGAAAACAAAAAAGCCTTCCGGAATCGACTGCCGCAGCAAAAGAAAAAATTTTTCTTCATCGTCATTTAAAACTTTTTTCGGTTTGTAATATTTGCTGATAATATCGCGCTGTTTATCGGAAACCCACGCCAACAGGCACAACATAATGTATCCGCCCAACAACAGACCGATAATCGTTACCATTACATAAACGCCGTTGTTGGAAAGAAGCGTCTGCACCAATGACATCAAAGTCGTTTCATCGTCCATTGCCGCCTCCTTTTTTTAAGTTTATTCCTACATCTTATTGTAAAGGTTAAATAAACAAAAGTCCAGAAACCAGTCAGATTCCGTATGTTTCGCGCATAAATTTCCGCAGAACGGGAATCGAGCGTTTAACCGTTTCCGTATCTTTGCAGAATGCGGCGCGGAAATAGCCCGGGCATCCGAAACTGTCCCCCGGAACAAAAATCAGATTTACATACTTGGCTTTGTTGCAAAAGACTCTTGCGTCCGATTCGGGCGATTTCGGGAACAGATAAAACGTCCCGTCAGGACGGACGCATTCGCAGCCCAATGATGTAAAAGCGTCATACAATAAATTCATATTCGTTTCATACACGCTTAAATCCGCCGTCGTTCCGATCAGCTCCCCGATCGCCAGTTGAACAAACGCCGTCGGACAGTTATGTCCCGTTCCGCGCGAAACCTGTCCGCACATCGGCGCGATCATTTCCGCATCAACACAAGCCGGATTGGCGGCCAGATACCCGATACGGTCGCCGGGAACGGACAACGATTTTGAAAAAGAATAACAAGATAATGTATTGTCATAATACTTTGACACATACGGCACGGTTTTTCCGTCAAACACGATTTCCCGATACGGTTCATCGGAAATAATAAAAATTTCATGGCCGTATTGCTTTTGTTTTTCGACCAAAAGAGCGGCCAGTTTTTTCAATGTTTCCTCTGAAAAAACAACACCCGAAGGATTGCTGGGGGAATTAACGATCACCGCCGCCGTTTTTTCGTTCAAAGCCTGCTCCAATCTGTCAAAGTCGATCTGAAACGCTTTTGTGTCCGCTTCAACAACGCGCATTATACCTCCGGCCAGTTCGATATACGGACGGTATTCCGGAAAATACGGAGCGAAAACAATAATTTCCTCTCCCGGTTCCATAACGCAGTGAATCGCGTGACAAAGCGCGCTTGCCGCGCCTGATGTCATAAAAATATGATCCGCTTTATAAGCCATATCGTATGTTTCGTTCAAATAATCGGCGACTTTTTCACGCACGGATAAAATGCCAAGATTCGGACTGTAGCCGTGAATATGAGTAAAATCCGGATCTTCAAGCAATCTTTCAATCTTTTTGTTATACGCTTCCGGTACGGGAACGGACGGATTGCCAATGCTGTAATCGAAAACGTTGTCAGCGCCGTGTGTTTCAATCCGTTCTGTAGCAAAATAAAACATATCCCGAATGACCGATTTTTGACTCAACATTTCTTTGTATTTTTTTGAAAGCATCTTTTCCTCCATAAAAAAAGCCCCGCTTTCCGGCGGAGCTTTTTGCCTTAATTATTAAGAACAACTACGCCTTTTCGATTTTGAACGTCACTGCCGCATCACCGACATCTTCGGTATCGCCTTTCATGTTCGCCTGTTCTTCAAACGAAACGGCAAGGACCTGTTCGGAAATGTACGCTTTGTTTTCCTTCAGGGCTTCCAGAACCGTATTATCGGCGGACGTATAAGCCACCGTGATTCTGTCGGATACGTCAAAACCCGAATCTTTGCGTTTTTGCTGAATGACGCGCACGAAGTCGCGGGCGATGCCTTCGCGTTCCAGTTCGGGACGCAAAGTCACGTCCAGAACGACCACCGCCGTGTTGTCCGGCAGAGCCTGTCCCGCGTTGCCGTCTTTCAGGACAAGACGCAGTTCGAATTCTTCCGGCAATAAAGTCTGTCCGGCGATCGACAAGGTGCCGTCCGCGTTTTTCGACCAGTCGTTTGTTTTGGACGCGGCCAGAATGTCTTTCATGAACCGCCCCAAACGCTTGCCGACCAACGGCGTGATGATGTAAAGCGTCTGATCGGCCAAATCGGAAACGTCTTTGCCGAACGCGACTTCCTTAACGTTCACTTCGTCTTTGATCAAGTCGATGTAATCCGCCAGACGACCGGCATTGTTTCCCGCCACCGTCATGGAAGCCAACGGCAGACGGTTGCGCAGTTTGTGATCTTCGCGGATTGACTTCGCGGTCGAACAGACGGCGCGCACGAAGTCCATATCGGCGACAAGCTTGTCGTCCGCCGCAAAGGCGTTATAATCGGGATAATCCGTCAAATGGACGCTTTCCTCCCCCGTCAGGGCGCGGTAGATGTATTCGCACGTCAACGGCATCAGCGGCGCGATCGCCTTCGTCAGCGTTACCAAAACCGTATACAGCACGTCAAAGGCTTCCTGTCCGTTGGAAACGTCCCAGAAACGGGCGCGGGAACGGCGGATGTACCAGTTGTTCATCAGCTCCAGAAAATCGGACACGTCGGAACACGCGGCGACGATGTCGCAAGCATCCAGTTTTTCCGTCAGGCCTTTGACCAGCTCGCGCGTTTTTGCCAGAATATAGCGGTCCAGCACGTCTTTTGCCGTCGTCGTAAAGTTCGCTTTCAATCCCTCGGCGTTGGCGTACAGCGTGAAGAAGTAGAACGCGTTCCACAACGGAATCAAAGCCTTGCGGGACGACTTCGCGATTTCCTTGCCTTCGCGGTCGATCGACAGGTTGCCGCCGCGCAAAATCGGCGAGGACACCAAAAACCACCGCAGAGCGTCCGATCCCAGCGTGTTGAACACGTCGGTCGGATCGGGATAGTTGCGCAGACGTTTGGACAGCTTTTGCTGATTCTCGTCCAAAACGACGCCGTGGCACAGACAGGTCTTAAAGGGGGCGCGATCAAACAGAGCCGTGCTCATCACCATCAGCGTATAGAACCAACCGCGGGTCTGCGCCAGATATTCGACGATGAAATCCGCCGGAGAATGGTTTTCGAACCATTCCTTGTTTTCAAATGGATAATGGACCTGCGCGAACGGCATCGAACCGGATTCGAACCAACAGTCCAGAACATCCTCGACGCGGCGCATCATCGACTTGCCGGTCGGATCGTCCGGATTCGGACGGACGAGCGTGTCGATGAACGGACGGTGCAGATCGGTTACTTTAACGCCGAAATCCTTTTCCAGTTCGGCGATCGAACCGTACACGTCCACGCGCGGATACTTCGGATCGTCGGATTTCCACACGGGAATCGGCGTTCCCCAGAAACGGTTTCTGGAAATCGACCAGTCGCGCGCGCCTTCCAGCCACATTCCCATCGCGCCGTTTTTGACGTGTTCGGGGATCCAGTTGATCGTCTTGTTGTTTTCCACCATACGGTCGCGGAATTCAGTCACTTTGACGAACCAGCTGTTGATCGCCTTGTAGATCAGCGGCGTGTCCGTGCGCCAGCAGTGCGGATAGTTATGCTTGTACATTTCCTTACGAACCAATTTTCCTTCCGCTTTCAGGCGTTTGATGATCGGTTCGTTCGTTTCAAAGACCTGCATTCCTTCGTAATCCGGCACTTCTTTGGTAAAGCAGCCTTTGCCGTCAACGGGACAAATGACCGGAATGTCATACGGTTGGCAGGCGATCATATCGTCTTCACCGAATCCGGGGGCGATATGAACGATACCGGTACCGTCTTCGGTCGAAACGTAATCCGCCT
>JAFVEJ010000215.1 GCA_017476085.1 Alphaproteobacteria bacterium | reverse complement strand
TTCTCAATATCAAAATTGAAATCGAAAATACCCCTTCCGTTTCCGTAATCTTTCGTCAAGTGATCTATGTGAATGATCTTTTCCATTACTTTATACCTCCGAACTTTTTATCGCTCTTGTAGAAGTGCATAAAGTAACTTTCAAGAGTAGGCGTAGTTTCGTCAAAGCCGGTCAGTTCATACTTCACAATAGCCGATAAAAAGGTCTTGAACAATTCGTCCTCTACCACGACTGATAACGTTAATTGATCTCTGTCATGATCTTTTACTTCAAATCGTTCCGATAAGAACGCGTCATACTCTTTCCTCGTTTTGAACGTGAGAGTAAATGTTTTACGAAGACCGTATTTTACGTCTTCCGCTTTGACGACGGATATGATTTTGCCGTCTTTTATAATCGCTATATGATCGCAAAGCGCTTCCACTTCTGCGAAAATATGACTTGAAAGCAGTATCGTTTTTCCGCGTTGTTTTTCCTCTCTGATAAATTCAATGAATACTTCCTGCATTTTCGGATCAAGTCCGCTTGTCGGTTCATCCAGAAGCAGAATTTCGGGATCGGACATAAACGCCGTAACGACGGCTATCTTGCGTTTTTCACCGATACTCATTTTTTTGACGTTTTGATTCGGGTTCAAATCAAACTTTTCAAGGAGATATTTTACCCTCGCGTCATCCTTCGATTTTCGCAGCCCTTCCATCATACGAATAAATTGATTCCCTTTCAGTCCGGCGGGGAGAGCAACTTCTCCGGGAAGATAGCCGATCTGTTTTTTGATTTCGGCAGATTCGGTAAAACAATTCATTCCCATAATACTTGCATTTCCGCTTTGCGGGTGAGAAAAGCCCATCAAGTGTCTGATCGTCGTGGATTTGCCTGCGCCGTTGGGACCTAAAAATCCAAGAGTGGTTCCTTTCGGAACGGAAAAAGAAACGTTATATATCCCTCTGCCGTGCCCGTAATCTTTTGTTAAATGATTTACTGTAATAGCATTCATACGTCACTCCTTTTCCGCATGCAACAATACTTTTGCCTTTTCACAAACGGTATCGAGATTTTTACGAGCCGCTTCGATTTTCTCATACGATTCGTTTTGTTTCTTTGTCAGAAACCTTTTATAGATGAGGTTGTTGACAGCGCATAAAGCGATTCCCAAACCGCCGATTACATTTCCGAGAACAAATTTCAAGACAGTATAATCTCCGCTTAAAATAAGGCTCATTCCTCCGCCGAGCATCAGGGTTCCGACAACTCCCAAAATATAGGAGTTGATTTTCGGAATTTTGCCTTCGGTCTTCGCGCTCATTTTAATAAAATCCAATTCTTTATCCGCTTCTTTCTCCAACCGATTCCGTTCCTGTTTATCGTCTATATCCGACAAACGCCTGAACGAAACGTCGATAGCCTTTTTATCCGAAAGACTCGGAGCGGCGGATGTTACCGACCAACCGAGCGATTCGTATATTTGCGTAACATAACTTTGCTCGCTTTTGCGAATCGTCTTTACGGTAACGTCATACTTTTTTTCGATTTCCATAATGACTCCTTCTTGATTTTTTGATGAAACCGTGGTATAATAGTTACACGTGTTTCACCTCGCATTTCATCATACTCGGTTTTCATTGCCATGTCAATAGCCTGAAAGGGGTATGAAACACAAGCGATTTTTTGTATCGCCATTTGAAACAAATAAGGGAATTTGTAACATGGAAACAAAGGACTACACGAAACTGTATATCACGACCGCTTTGTTCAAGTTGATGGAAACGCGGCAATTTTCAGAGATAAATATAAAAGAAATCGTCGAAAAGGCGGGCGTTGCCAGAATCTCCTTTTATAGAAAATTCAAAAGCAAAGAGGACATCATATATCAATATATATCCGAACACGCCAATATTTTTTCTTCAAAAATCGAGTTCCGCCCTCGTTGCGAAAATGACTACTATGAAATTATCTATCGTGCATTTGAGGGGGCGAAAGCGCAAAGAAAGATATTTGATTTGCTGATCCATTCAAATTTGGAACATATCATTTATGATTTCATCAATAAAGGTTTTATTGAAGCGGTGAAGAACCATCGTCAACCGAACGATTACTATGCTTACGGCTATGCCGGTGCTTTTAGTAATATTTTGATTTCTTGGGTAAAAAACGACTATCAAGAATCCACAGAAGACATAGCCAAGACAATGTTCGGCATTGTTTTTCCCGGCGATAGGGATATTTCGTAAATCATTTATCCCCATCTTTTTTGAAATATTCAACCACACATAATAGGCGTGTAGTGTAAAACGCTTTCCGGTCGTTCTTGTCAAAAAAGACTTTTTTCATTTCCGTTGGCTCAATGGCTTGACAAATCGGTTTTTTCGGTGTATAATGAATACAAATATGGCTTCGGCCATCTTTTTTGGAACGCGGTTAGCCTTTGCTAACTTCTTGAAAGAGAGGGACATTTATGTTTATTGAGGTGAAAAACGCAAAAAAACGGTACGGAAAGGGCGAAGCCGCGGTGTATGCCCTGGACGGCGTGGATTTCTCACTGGAACAGGGAAAGGTCTGTGTGATTCTCGGACCGTCCGGGTCGGGAAAATCGACGCTTCTCAATATGATCGGCGGTCTGGACAGTCTCGATGAGGGTGAGATCGTGATCGATGGGCAGAACATCACCAAATTTGGCAAAAAGGAACTGACGGCGTACCGCAAGAAAAGCGTCGGTTTTGTGTTTCAATTCTATAATCTCATTGCCGACCTGACGGTGGAGGAAAAC
>JAFVEJ010000214.1 GCA_017476085.1 Alphaproteobacteria bacterium | reverse complement strand
TCTTTCCTGATCAAAGACGCCTCTATCGACAGAACGGAGATCATTCGGAAACTGACCGAAGCGCATATCGACACGCGCCCGATCGTCGCGGGAAATTTTGCTAAGAAAGAGGTCGTCAGATATTTCGATCATGAAATTTCCGGAGAGTTGAAAAACGCCGATTATATTGATGAACACGGCTTTTTTGTCGGCAATCATCAGTTTGACATAAGGGATAAAATCGATTATCTGAAACAAACATTGGATAACGTGTAAGAGAAAGGAGGGATTTCCTCCTTTCTCTTGTGATTTTATAAAACGCTTCCTGTCGCTGATTCTCCTTTGCATGGAACGAACGTTATGGCATATGGTTGAATAAAATCCGCATTTTCCAATGTGAAAACATCCCCTTCATCAACTAAAACCTGTATATTCCCGCGAGATGACCAGCTTTATGTCGCCGTACAGCCGTCGATATAAATATGATTGATTTTATAATCAGCCGTTCCCATATTTTACCCGACGATCCAGGCTTTTGAAGGAGCGGTGAAGCTGAGTGCCGTAAGCGCCTGCGGTCGATTCCAATTAGGCATAAGCCAAGACATAACGGTTTTAATAAATTCCGTTGAAGGCACGATATTGCTTAAATTTTTATCGGCTTTTCCAGTCAAACAGGTTTCGGCGTCAACAAATGAAGCCGCCGCATTTTTCGCTGAATTTGATGCGCTTTCAGCTGCTGCACCAGCATCATCAGCTTGTCGAAGTTGCGTTCCAGCGTTTCCGCCGGCAGCACTTCGTTTTCCCGATAGTTCGTTTCCTGCGTTAAAGGCACTTCGCGCATAATCACTATTTGCGCATCATTCGCCGGAGCCGTCGCAAAAACTAAATTCCCGCCCGAAACAGACCAATCCGCCCGTTCCGTCTGCACATTGTCCAAGAGTTGTTTGACCTTTAAAAGCTCCCGTTCCAAAAAGAGAAACGGGATCGCAAATGTCGTCGCAACCCCGTTTCCGATATAAGCCACTTTGTTGATTGTCGTACTTACCGTCATTTTTACCTCAAAATAAAAAAAGCAGGGATAATTCCCTGCCTGACCATAAATACATTTTTTAATACATAACAAATTGTGATTATTTTTATCAGAAAGTCAAGCTAATTTTATCTTTCCCGTTTCTCCGTTTGTTCCGCCGATCTTCTCCGTTCGTGAAGTTCACGAAGCTGCCGGATCGTTTTATGCTTTCGCGGAATAACCATCTGCGTCAGAGAAAAATCTCTGTCTTGAAAGCGCGTTGCCTGCATCTCCCAACCGAACTCTTTGGCGACTTCGACCTGATGTTGCCGGAGCATTTGAAGTTGAGGCTTTTTGAGTTTCAGCCGCTCCCGACCGTTCGACATTTTCAACAGAATGTGTCCGTGTGTTGCCGATTAATGTGTGTGAACGGCGTATAAATACCGATACCCTCTTTCCGCAAAAGGCTCCATATACCGCTCAATAAACCGGTAGGCTTCGTCCTCGCTGATCTTCATTCTTTTCGGGAAAAATACGATCAGGTGAACCATCGCGTTCCCGTTCTTCCGCCGCTGTTCCAGATCATAAGCGTCTATCGTTTCGTTCAAATTTTTGATACATTAATATTACGAATTTTTATTGTTAGCGGTGTTTTGCGGAATAGAAATTATCTTTATGGGAATACAGGAGTTTCTGCTGAATCAAAACAGTCTTGATCTTTAAAATGATACCTTCAGATAAGGTTTCTTTTCATAGAGGTTCTGCATCAGACGATAAAATGTCTGCATATTTCTTATAGGTATAGAGCTGTCCCCATTTCTTTTCGGAGTTGTTCACAATAATTCCCAAGTCTATCAGGTGATTCAACGATTTAATAACGGTCGGCTTGGTTGATGATATCGCTTTGACAATCTCAGAAACGGTTAATACGGGTTTCTTTTGAAATACCGTAAATACTTTCTGCGCGGATTCCGAAGCCCTTTTGAGCGTTTTAATCTTTTCCCTGTCTGACGCAAAAATATTTTGAAGGCTGATCAATGTCGTTTTTGCATCGTTTGCTGTTTCAATAACACCTTCCAGAAAGAATTTGATCCAAGCTTCCCAATCTCCGTCTTTACGAACGCCATTGAGCATATCGTAATATAAGGCGCGATTTTTTTTGAAAAACAAACTCAAATACAAAAACGGGGAATTGAGAACACCTTTGACACACAAAAAGAATGTGATTAACAGCCGTCCAAGTCTTCCGTTCCCGTCCAAAAAGGGGTGTATCGTTTCAAATTGAACATGAATTAACGCCGCTTTTATGAGATCCGGAATATTATCGTCGGTATTCATAAAGATTTCCAAATCACCTAAAACTGACATCAACTTATCCGGCGGCACGGGAATAAAACGGGCGTTTCCGGGTCTGGTTCCGCCGATCCAATTTTGCGAAGAACGAAACTCTCCCGGAAGTTTTGTTTTCCCGCGGGAGTTTATCAGCAGAATTTTATGAATTTCCCTTATTAAACGCAAAGATAAAGGAAAGCCGCCTTTGATTCTTTCCAAACCGTGATTTAGTGCTGCCACATAGGATGAAACCTCTGATGCATCGGCAATCGGAATACCGTGTATTTGTTCGGATTCATATTTCAATAAATCATCCAGCGTCGATTGCGTGCCTTCAATCTGGGAGGACAAAACCGCTTCTTTACGGACATACATATAGTTAAGAATAGAGGCGTCATTAAAAGCTTCTGCCACACCATTCAATTCGCCGATTGACCGATTGGCTTTTTCCAGTAAAGCGGATATTTCGGACAAATCAATATCCGGTTTAGGCGGTAGAGGATTAGGAACAAAAGCCTGATATGATTCCGAGGTTATTGAACATTTGACAAAAGTTCCTTGAATATCCCTTTTCATAAGCACTCCTTGAAGCATAGTTTAACGTTATTGTAGTGACACAACCTTTACAAATCAAGACAGAAAGTAAATGTTTTACGCTTATCCTTTATTTTCTTGTTTAGAATGTAAACGATAAAATAAAGCAATCTTTACAAGATATATTCATATTGATAATATATCAAAAATTGCTAATACGACTGCTAATAAAACTGCTAATGAAATTGCTAATAAAATCGGAGTGGCGGGGAGTTTTTCAGATGTATCCTGTTGATTTCAAACAAAAAGAGGGGAGGGTGAAAAAATATCCCACGCCCTCCGCCATTTTGGAAAAGAACTCATTGTTTTCAATGGGTTCTTTTTGTTTTTCAATCCCCCAAAAATAGGGGCAAGTAAAAGTGTATTTGTTTGGATTGAAAAAGATCGCGCTTAAAAATTACCGTTCGGTAAGATTTTCTGCAAAAACATACTTCTGATACAATAATCTTATCGTTCGGTAAGATTTTATTTGATGTTTAGATGAAAATCGTGATAATCTTACCGAGAGGTAAGAAAAATGATGATACAAAACGCGAAAAACTTCGGCGAAGCCGTCAGAAAATGTAGAAAGAAGCAAGGGTTGACTCAAGTCCAACTGTCCGCCATGAGCAACGTCAGTCCGAGATTTATCGGTGAACTGGAACGGGGAAAGCCGACCATTGAATTGGAAAAGGCTCTTTCGGTCGCGTGGATGTTGGGGCTTAATCTGAACACGCAGGAAAAGGAATAACCTATGTCCGATTCATTGAAAGTATATCTTTACGGACGGCAAATCGGCACTTTGTCGGAAGACGCTCTCGGCCATTTAGAGTTTCGGTATGACGAGGACGCTTATCCTTTATCGGTCAGAATGCCTGTTCTCAAAGAAACATACGATCAGATGTATGCCGAACCGTTTTTTGATAACCTGACGCCGGAAGGGGACGCGTTAAATCTGATTGCGAAGAAGTTTCATATTTCCGAAGAAAACACGTTCTCTGTCTTGAAACAAATCGGCGGGGATTGCGCCGGAGCGGTTTCTTTATATTCCGGTAAAGTTCAAACTCACATAGACCGTCCGTTAAAGAAAATCGGTCATAAGTTGCTGTCAAAGATTATTGAAGAACTGCCGACCAATCCGCTATTGACGGGAATGGATAACGCGCCGCGTTTATCGTTGGCCGGAGCGCAGTCCAAATTTGCCGTTTTTAAAGGAACTGACGGGAAATATTATCGTTCCGATGACGAACACCCGACAACACATATCATAAAAATCGCCAATAAGTACTTTAACGGACTTTTGGAAAACGAACTGTTCTGTATGACATTGGCAAAAAAAATCTTTAAAGACGCGATTGATGTCCGTCTGGATTCGGTTGACGGGCAAAAGTTTCTGGAAATCCGGAGATTTGATCGAAAGGCTGTTGACGGTCGGATCGAGCGCGTTCATCAGGAGGATTTCTGCCAGGTGCTTGGGTGCTTAAGTCGGCGGAAATATCAATCGGACGGTGGCCCGAAGCTTTCGCAAATATACAATGCCGTCAAAGAGTATTCGGCTCAGAAAGCGTTTGACGGGTATAAATTGATACAGCTTCTTGTTTTCAATTATCTGATCGGGAATACGGACGCGCACGCCAAGAACTTTTCCTTTGTGCATACGGATAAAAACAACACGGTCGTTTTATCGCCCGCCTATGATTTGGTGGCGGTTGACGTTTATCCCAAAAAGACGGTCAGTCATCAAATCGCGATGACGATAAACGGCAAAGGAACGTATGCGTCTCTATACCGGAAGGATTGGGAAGCTCTTTTTGCGCAACTGAATTTGAACGCGACAAGCATGATGAAAGAAATGCAAAAAACTTTTTCGCATATTGTCGATGACGGGCGGAAACTGGCGGATATCCTTTATAAAGACGCCTTAACATCTTCGGATGTTTATGAAAAAATACTGAAGAACATCGAAAACAGATACCGGATTCTGTTTGATTAAAAGTATGATGAGATGATCAACAGGAACCCCACAAATAAGCACGCCTTACAAGATATATTTATATTGATAATATACTAAAAGTTGCTAATACGCTTGCTAATAAAACTGCTAATGAATTTGCTAATAAAACCGGCGTGGCGGGGAGCTTTTCAGATGTATCTGTTTGATTTTAAAAGAAAAGAGGGAAGCCTAACATATTATCCCACGCCCTCCGCCATTTTGGAAAAGAACTCATTGTTTTCAATGGGTTCTTTTTGTTTTTGCAGCAAGTTCAAAAACGTATCTGCTGATAAAAAACGCTTTGTTCGTTTTTTTTTATGTTTTATGCTGTCACAGTAATCTTATTGCACATTGAAAAATCGCGTGAAAATGTGTAGAAAAATTAAGAAAATACTCTGTTTGATCGTATGCGCGTTTCAGAAAAAGGCGTGGCATGTCCGGTAAAATCAAAGGGAATAAACAGGACGATGGCATAGAATGAAAAAAATTTTGAAATGGTCGTTTATAACTTTGTTTTCAATTTTCTTTATCGGGATTATTGCCGGTTCCGTTTTCATTTACCGGTTTGACTTGAATACTTATAAGCTCCGGATAGAAAAAATGGTTTTTGACCGGACGGGGCGAAAATTATCTTTAGGCGACATACGATTGAAAATGTCTTGGTCACCGACGTTGAGAATCAAGCGGATTTCCTTTGCCGATGTTGATCACGGCGGGGAAAAAGCCATGATAACCGCCAAAGAAGCAGAAGTGTCCGTTGCAATCATGCCCTTATTCGACAAAATCGTCGCTGTTGACAATATAACGTTAATTCAGCCGGAAATTTACTTGTCTGTCAATGAAGAGGGCGGAAAAAACTGGGTTTTTGAAAAAGCTGCTTCCGAAACGGAAAAGAAAACGCCTGAAACGGATAACGGTTTTATGTCCGATGTGAAAGTGACCGTTGAAAAAATATCGGTTTCAGACGGGGTGATCATTTATGACAGTCCGAAGTCGAAGATCAATCTGCAAATTAAACGAGCCTCGTTAAGACCGGAGGAACATCGTGTTTTTCTGGATTACGATTTACTTTATAACGGTCGGGAAGTCAAAGGAACGATGGAGGGAGACGCCCTTGATGTTTTAATGCGTAAAGAGGCCTATAATGCCGAAATAGATGTCGGGGCTTTGAACGGACGTTTAAAGGCTTCTGTCGCCGTGACGGATATTTCCGGCGATTGGCATATTGAAGGAAAGTTGGATTTAACTTCTCCTGACGGAAACTTTAATCTGCCGGCATTGCATTTGAAATCAAACATAATCGCCGGTCAAAAGAGGGTAGCGCTTGGCATTGAACAATTGGAGTTCGGAAAAAGCATTATACGCGGCGATGTGAAAGTCTCTTTGACGGAAAAACCGGATATTTGGGCAAATATTTCCGCGCCCTTGATAGATATTCCTTCTTTAATGCCGGCTGAAAAGGCTTCCGCGGCAACGGAAAAAACTCAAAATTCAACTGCGGACAAAAAGATTGTTTCTGATTTTCTGAATCAATTTAATGCGCATTTGGCGTTCGCGGTTGAGCGGTTGAATGTGAACGAAGATTTTTCGTTTGATCGGGTGAACGGAACCGCCGTTATCAAAGACGGGATTTTGACGTTAAAGCCTTTGTCCGCAAAAACGGGAAAAGGAAACCTGAAAGGGAGTGCCGTTTTAAATTCAAAAGGAAACGTCGTGAAGGTTGAAACGGATTTCCGGAATGTATTTTTAAACGACTTTTTAAAAGAAGCGCTGAAGAAGAAAGGTTTCGTCGTTGACAACGTTTCCGTTGCCCGCTTGAACGGGACGTTTTCAACAAAGGGAACGACTTATGGCGATCTGTTTAAAAATTTGAAAGCGTCTTTACAAATCGACAAGCTGAATTTTGATCAAAATTCGGTCGGCGGAAATGTGGATGTTTCAGTTAAGAATAAATTGAATATAAAAGGGAAACTCACCGCTTCCTTATTGGATATTCCCTCTTTATTTCCGGCGAAAGAAGAAGGTTCTGAAAAATCCGTTTCCACATCCGACGCTTCAACGGATGACTTCATTCCGGAAGGCGATTTGCGTTTGGATTTTCTGAACCGGTTTGACGCGCGCTTTATCTTTGATATCGCGCATTTGATTATCAATCAGGATTTGTCTTTGGATAAGCTCAAAGGAGCTGTTGTGGTTAAAGACGGCGTCTTAAACTTGAAAGACGTTTTTTTTATCGCCGGTCGGGGAACGGTGGAAGGCAACTTGTTTTTGAACGCCGGAGACAACGCCGTAAATATCAATTTGGACGGGGCCGATATTATTCTTTCGGAGCTAATAAAAAGCCTGAAACCGAAAGAGAAAAATTTTTCGTTTAAAAAAGGCGGTATTGCTCATTCCCGCATTACATTAAAAACAAAAGGAAAAAGTTATCGCGATTTGTTTGAAAATTTAGATGGGCAGGTTTTATTGGCTGTCGGACAGTCCGAAGTGCAATTTGGATTGTTGAAATATGTTCAGGGCAATTTCCTGACGCAGCTGATATCCGCATTGAACATTTCGACGAAACAGACTGACGCCGATTTAAAATGTGCCGTCATAAGGGCGGATTTTGCAAAAGGGAAAATTCAATTTCCCAAAGGGATCGCTTTTGATTCGGACCAAATCAAGCTGGTCGGGGACGGAAGCGTCAGTCTTGCGGACAACAAAATCAACATAGGGATTCAACCGTTGAGCGGAAATCTGATGCAAACAAATGCGACACAAATTCTGGCCTCAATGATTAAAGTAACGGGAACGGTGATGAAACCGTCCGTTTTCGTGAATTCCAAATCCGTTATCAAAAATGCTGTCGGCATCGTTGCCGGAGGCGCCGTTTTTATCGGAGCCAAATTGCTGCTGGATTCCGATGCCGATCCCTGCCGTACAGCTTTGCAGGGAACCGTTTACGGAGAAATGTATCAGGAAACAACCGGAATTAAGGCCGGAATGCAGAGGGCTTATCAAAAAACTTTCGATACTTTGGAAAAAACGGCGGAATCCGTTGTGGATACGACCTATGAAAGCGGAAAAAAAGCGGGGCAAGCCGTCAAAAATACGGCCCGAAAAGGGATGGATGCCGTTAACAAAACGACAAACCGTTTTTTAAACTGGTTTGGTGATAACGAATAAATCAATTCATTCAACCCAAAATATCGTTAAAAGTATTTTTGAACGGTCGGTTTGGTTGATGTTATCGCTTTGACAATCTCGGAAACTGTCAATACCGGTTTCTTTTGAAAAACTGTAAATACTTTCTGTGCGGATTCCGAAGCCTTTTTGAGCGTTTTAATCTTTTCCCTGTCTGACGCAAAAATGTTTTGAATGCTGATCAATGTCGTTTTCGCATTATTACCTGCTGATAATATATTAAAAGTTGCTGATACGACTGCTAACTAAAACTGCTAATGAATTTGCTAATAAAACCGGAGTGGCGAGGAGTTTTTCAGATGTATCTTGTTGATTTTAAAAGAAAAGAGAGAAGTCTAACATATTATCCCACGCTCTTCGTCATTTTACAAAAGAACTCATTGTTTTCAATGGGTTCTTTTTTTTTATAAAAATCAGTCTTTAGATTTTAAGGATTTGACGTGTTGCGCTTGTTTTCAAAATATCGTAAGGAATGGCTAAAGAAATCTTGCTTTTACAATCGGAAAAACAGTATCTTTTGCAGGATTATATAATCAGAAAATACATTTAACGGAGAAGACGGATGAATATTTTTGAAGCGGGTATGCTTTTGTGTTTCGGTGCCAGCTGGCCGGCGGCAGTACTGAAAACATACCGAACAAAAAATGTCGAAGGAAAAAGTTTGATATTTTTGTTGTTGATCTTGATCGGCTATATCTGCGGTATGATCAACAAAGTCTTGAATTTTGGATACGACTTTGTTTTTTGGCTGTATGTTTTAAACTTTTTATTGGTTTTCTGCGATTTCGTCCTGTATTTCAGATATAAGAAAAAAACAGACGCTTCTGCAGCCGGGAACTAAGCGCGGCGGATAATAAAATTTTTAAACAGGCTTTTTAATTCCGCCAACAATTTTTTGTCCGTGAAAAAGGCTGTCACATCTGCGGGGGCCGGCGGATTTTTTTCCGCAGGGTGAGGGCGGTATTCCTGTATCGCGTAAGTTTCAACGCCTTTTTCGGCCAACGTATGCGCCAGTTGTTTCAATTCCTCTTTAGAGATCACGCGCGGATCCAAGGTGGTTCTGGCCTCCAGTTCAACCGGCGAAGCAATCAGCATATCCAGACAAGCTTCAATCGTTGCCGCATGAGAATTCGGGATTCGTTCTTCGTAAGCTTCAAAAACCGTTTTTACGTCAAATCCCACCCAGGTCAACAGTGGCAGAATCTGTTTTAATCTGTCCCGATTGACACCCGATGTGTGTAATCCGATCAAAAACCCCATATCTTTAACGGCTTTGATCGATTCGTATAAGTCGGGCTGAGCCAAAGGTTCACCGCCGGAAAAAACGATGCCGTCCAGCAATTTTTTTCTGCTGTCCAGAAATTCGATAAAGGTTTCCCAGGAAATAAAAGGTCTTCCTTTAAAATCCTGCAATTCCAGATTATGGCAGTAGGGGCAGCGCAGCGGGCAGCCGAGGCAAAATAAAACGGCGGCGAGCCTTCCCGGAAAATCTACCGTAGTAAAAGGTTCGACGCCGCCGATGGTTATAGGCATAGAAGGGTTATTCCGCAGCTACATCCATACACTTTTCTGTCGCTTTCTTTTCGGAAAAGCATTGACGTTCGGCATATTCGCTTTTCTTGCCGATATTGAATTCTGACACCGGACGAAAATAGCCCATCACCCGTGTCCAAACTTCACAGGTCTGACGTTCTTCGTTGGAAAGCTGAATATTTGTTTCTGTTGTCATGTTCTCTACTCGCTGTTGTTCTAAGTTAATCATAATCGGTTTGAAGGGTGCTTACAAGCCTGTATTAGCAGGCGCAGGCTTGCTGGCGTTTAAGAGCGATGAGTTCTTCATCGCATAACGGGCAGTATTTGTGCTCACCCGAGATATATCCGTGTTTGGGACAAATAGAGAAAGTAGGTGTCACCGTTACATATGGTATCCTATAATTCTCTAATATTCTCTTAAGGAGTGTCCGACAAGTTTTGGCATCGGAGATTCTTTCACCCATATACAAGTGCATTACAGTGCCGCCGGTATATTTGGACTGTAAAGATTCCTGCAGATTCAAAGCGGTAAACGGATCATCCGTAAAGCCGACCGGCAGCTGCGAAGAGTTCGTGTAATACGGAGCCTCTTTCGTGCCGGCCTGAAGAATGTCCGGATAACGTTTCTGGTCTTCTTTGGCCAGACGGTAAGTTGTTCCTTCGGCGGGCGTCGCTTCCAGATTGTACATGCTGCCCGTTTCTTGTTGGAAAACAATCATTTTGCTGCGAATGTACTCCAAAAAGCGATTCGCGAACGCCTGACCGAACGAATCGGTAATATTGTGTTCGTCGTTGGTGAAGTTGCGGATCATTTCATTGATACCGTTGACGCCGATTGTCGAGAAATGATTGCGCAAAGTGCCGAGATAGCGCTTGGTGAACGGGAATAATCCGGCATCAATATGGCGTTGGATGACTTTACGCTTAATTTCCAGAGTCGAACGCGCCAAATCCATTAATTCGTCCAAACGCGCCATCAAACCGGCTTCATCGCCTTTGAACAGGTAACCCAGACGGGCGCAGTTGATTGTGACAACTCCGACGGATCCCGTCTGTTCGGCGGAACCGAACAAGCCGTTTCCTCTGGCCAGCAATTCGCGTAAATCCAGCTGCAAACGGCAGCACATTGAACGAACCTGTCCCGGCTTCAGGCTGGAATTGATGAAGTTTTGGAAGTAGGGCAAACCGTATTTTGCGGTCATTTCAAACAGCAGATCGGCATTTTCGCTTTCCCACGGGAAATCCGGCGTGATGTTATAGGTCGGAATCGGGAATGTGAATAAACGGCCTTTGGCGTCGCCCGCAGTCATCACTTCAATGTAAGCGCGGTTGATCATATCCATTTCTTTTTGC
>JAFVEJ010000003.1 GCA_017476085.1 Alphaproteobacteria bacterium | reverse complement strand
CCTAAAGCCGGATCGTATTCGCAGTCGATCACGTCGCGCAGAGGAATCGGATTGTCCAATTTGACCTGATCCAACAAGTCGTGAATACCCAAATTATCCAGGTTGTTCACTAAAGAACGTCCCAGCAGATATGCCATGGATAAATAGTAAATACGCTTCGGATTGGTATGCGCATATCGTCTGGCCGTTTCATACATACGGTCGGAAGCAATTTCGCGCACGGCCAAAGCCAATGCCGTAAACAAGTCTTCTTTGGAAGCTTCGCATACTTGCTTGCATAAAGAATATTTCATCAAACGTTCGATTTTTTCGGCAATAATTTCCGCCGTTACTTTCGGCAGTTCAGACGATTTGCATTCAGTCGTTTTCATTGTCACGTTCATTGTCCTCATTGTGTGATAATTTGTCTAAACGGTTGGGTATCATATTTATGAAATAAGGTAAATAAAAAATGAAAATAATCTCTTATTTTTATACCAAGCGGCAAAAAGACCGGCGGTTGAAATCGAAAAATCGGACAAAATAACGTTATTTTCGAAAAAAAACTTGTTCTTCCGTCTAAAGCGGTGGTATAACATAAACTGAGCATATTTGGGGAGGGGTGAATATGGCAGAAGAAACATTGGAAGAAAAAAAAATCCGTTTGGAAGCCAATCAATGGCTTTATAAACATCAGGATTTTGCGCAGAAACTGGCAAAAAGCGCAACGGATTCCCTGACGGTTTCCGGTGAATTCTTTTCAAAAAAACTGCTGCGGAGAACATTAAAGGATTCCATCGAAGCGATGACGCCTGAAACAACGGGGCTGTCGAAGGAAGAAATCGAGGAACTCGCATCAAATCCGAAAAAAATGAAAGCGGTTGTTTCAACGTTGTCGGACCTGATTTGTGAAAGTTCTCCTTCCGCGTTGGATAAAAATGGCAAAACGGTTTATACGACGCAGGAAATCGTTGAAGCCGAACAAAATATTTTAATACAGGCCAAGGAAATGGCCAAACGTTCGACCGAAGGACAGCCTTTCGGCAATGAGGAAAGCATTCAGAACGCGATGACGGAATTGGATGAAATCACTCGGGCGGCTTCCGACGGAAAGAGTGTTATGCGCGATGATTATAAAAAGCTTTTTAACAGCTTTCTGCAGCCTTCTTATCTGCAGATTGCGAACGGACCTCCGGGAAGCGGCAAATCGACTTTGGCTCAGGGCTTGATTTACGCAATCACCAAAGATGCGATCGAAAACGGCAAGCCCGTTCCGAAAATTTATGCGACGGCTCCGTCTTCCAAGGCTGCGGGCGGTATAGTCGACGATATCAAGGCGGTCGGCAAAAGTTGTGAAAAAGTTTTGGATAAAACGGAAATTGCCATCGGCGTAAAAACCGGAACAGTTGACAGAGAACGGCTGAAGGAAGTTTCTGAAAATCTGCCCGAAATCGAAGGGGGAAAACCTCTGAATGAAATGTTTGAGGATATCGGCCGGATGGAAAAAGGCGATATTCTGATCCTTGATGAAGCGGGATTGGCCGGTGTAAGAGATATGTCAAAGCTGCTGACGCTTGCCAACGAACGCGGCGTCCGTTTGTTTATGCTGGGCGATAATTTGCAGATTCCGCCGGCAATGGCCGGAAACGGGCTGGACGAATTATTGGCCAAAAAAGATGATTTGGAAATTAAAACAACCGAATTAACGGTTGTTCTGCGTCAACGCGATGAAGATGAAGCGCAATGGACGTTGGATATTCGTGCGGGTGATCCGACTAAAGAAGGTACATCGGAAGACAGAACGATGAAAGCTTTGAACGGATATTCCAATCGTTATTACACGGGCTTTGACGAAAACGGAAAGGCTTTGTATCAGGATGTTAAAGAAGGAGAGCCTATTCCTGAAAAGGGCACTCCGGGGCTGCAGTTTGTTGACGATGCGCATGGGCGGTTGATTGCGGATTATATCGGTTTCCGCAAGGAATATCCCCATCTGTCTTCTGTCGTTATGGCTACAACGAAAGAGGAAACGAAAAAGCTGCAAAAGGCTTTGCGCGCGGAACTGATTGAAAAAGGAATCGTTCATGACGTAAAGCGTTTTGGCAAAATCGATATCGGCGTCGGTGATACGATGATGCTGAAAAATGTGGAAGGGCTGAAAATTTCCAAAAAAACCGGCGACGGCCATTTAGAGCCTGCTTCTGCCGATGATATTACGACGGGAGATCAGCTGGAAATTACAGGTTATGATAAAAAAACAAAACAGTTTACGTTTAAAAAGGGAAGCACCGAATTTGTTTGTGACGCCAAAGCGTTCGCTGCTCAGGCAAAACATGGATTGGTGCTGCCGTTATATGAAGCGCAGGGCGCTTCGCGTGACCGTGCGTTTATGTCTGTCGGTGAAAAAGGAAAAATGGATAAGGTTCATACCGGCGTGGCTTTTTCGCGTCATGAGCAGCAAATGTCCGCGTATGTGTCTAAAAAAGCTTATCCCGGCGGAATAACCGAATTTGCCCGGGAGGCCAGAGAGTTTTCTACGCGCAAACAGCTGTATTCTGACGGGAAGACGATGGATGAAGTGCTGCGGGATTCAAAGAAGCCTACGTTGCAAAGTTTAATACAAAATCTTGATATCGGCGAAAAAACGCCCGTGACGCGGCCGGCCAAAACGGCAAAGCCTTCTTTCAACAGAAATAGTAATGACGGCAGGTAGGTATGGCCGAAGAAAAAAAGCGTATTTTTGATTTTGGAAATTATGTAACGGCATCCGAAGAATTGGCGGAAATATTTTTCTGCTTAGAAAAAATGGCTGCTGTGTTGGAATTTTCGGAAAATGAAGCCGTGGAAGCTTTGGTGGAAAAGCAAACGGCCGTTTCAGGCTATGCTTCCAGAATGAAGTCTTCCCTTTCCGACTTTTTGGAACGGGAATATGATACCGAATTGGATGACGTGGCAAAAGGCTCTTATGCTTGGAAAATTGCCGAATGTCTGAAAGAAATGAAAAAAAAGACTTTCTATTTCCGTGAGAAGGCTTTACAGTTGCCAGCCGAAGAAATTAAGTCTAATCTGCATGAAGCGGCGCGGCTGGCTGCAACTCTGCCTTTAATGGTGGCCGCTTTGGATGCCGGAGAAGACGAAGTCAAATAAAATCAGAGGATATAATGGCTGAAAAACAAACAGGGCCTGAACAAGAGGGTTTTTATGATATTCTGCAAAACGGTGCGGGGGATCTGTTGATTTCGATACGCGCCAGAGCAGGAGAACCCGATAATCCCCAAATCGTATATGACGGCGGCAAGCATGCTTTGCTGTATCGTCAGCATGGCTTTTCAATCACCTTGGATTTTATCCATCCCGATGCGCGTGCGCCGCTGTCAAAAGCCGAATCGGTTCTGATCGTTGAATTTGAAGGCGGTGAATTGATGCGCGAATATGAAGTGCCGGTGCGCTTTGTGAAAAAACTGCCGTTATCTCCGGAAAATCTGCCGGCTTTGCCGCAGTGATTCCGAACGGATTTTTCCTATATTCGTTGATCTGAAAGCGTGTTTGATGTAAACCATATTTTATGGAAAATGTAACGCACGCGTATTTTTATTTTTTAATCTTTTGTTTGGCGGCTCTGCTGTTTACGGCAGGGCTGATCAGGTTTGCCGCTTTTCTCAGCCGTCAATTGTTCGGACAGCGCCGGGAATCTGTAAAAAAAGACGGATATGCCGGCGGTTTTTATCTTCTTTCGCCCGTAACCGCCAGTTTTTCAATGCGTTTTTCTTTTATTGCGCTGTTGTTTGTTTTGTTTAACGCCGAACTGTTGCTGTTGCTGCCGTGGGCTATGTCTTTGCAACTTTCAGGAAAAGAAGGCGCTCTGGTTGCTTTTGTCGTTATTGTTTTCTGGGGCGCCGGATATTTATACGAATATAAAAAAGGGGCGCTGGAATGGAAGTAAAGACAAAATGGGCGGAACAAATACGGCAGCAGGGGTTCGCAGCGGTAACTTTAAAAGCGTTTGCGGCATGGGTTCAGGAAAATGCAGTAACGGCGCTGCCTGTAACAACGGGATGCTGCTCGTGTTTTACTCAACTGCAGCAAACCGGAACGGAAATCGTTTTTAATCCGCATCATGCCGATGTTTTGGTTGTCAGCGGCGCGTTAAGTAATAAAGCGGCTTTTGTCCTGCGCCGGATTTATGATCAGATGCCGTCGCCGAAATATGTGATTGCAATGGGAACATGCGCTGTTAATAAAGGATTGTTTGCGCATTCTTACGCTGTTGTCGATGTGGCCGACATTGTTCCGGTTGATGTTTGTATTCCCGGTTGTCCGCCGGGAACGGAAGAAATGAAAAAAGGAATGGAAGCGTTGCGCCGTGTTATCCGTGAAAAAACGAAAGACGATCGGAAATGATTGCGTTTGAACACAAATCTCTGGAAGAATTCGGGCAGTATATACGCCTGCATTTTGCCGTTCAGGATATTCCGGAACAGACGGTTTGTTCCGAAATGTTGACATTGGTTGTTCTGCGGGCGACTTTATTGCGGGTTTTGCAGTTTTTGCGCGATGATCCTGCCTGTCGTTTTACACAACTGACCGATATAACATGTGTCCATTATCCGGATCGGCAGGATGGCTTTGTACTGGTTTATCATCTGCTTAGTCCGGTGATGGGGCGGCGTTTGCGCGTCAAGGTGGCAACACAGGAAGATGTTCCCGTTTCGTCGGTTGCGCCCGTATTTGCGAATGCCGTTTGGTATGAACGTGAGATTCGGGAAATGTTCGGTGTTTCCTTTGAAGGACATCCTGATCTCAGACGGCTTTTAACGCACGATGAACGTGTTTTTTTTCCGCTGCGCAAAACGTATCCGACGGAAGGAAAAGTGCGTCTGGTGTATGATGAAGCAAAAGAGGTTTTTGTTTATGTTCCTCTCGCGCCGGAAGGAAACGGCGCTGTTGAAAAAAGATTGGATCGGGATACGGAATAACGATGTTTGAAGACAGCTATTTTATGAATATCGGGCCGTCACCCGCCGTCGGAACAGGAATGGGGCGCTTGGTTGTCCGTTTGGATGGCGAAACGGTGTGCCGGACAGATCCGCATATCGGTTTTTCTCATCGCGGAATAGAAAAATGTATGGAGAAAGCAACCGTTCTTCAAGGGATGCTTTTTACGGACAAACTGAACCGTTCCGCTCCGTTTTCATGTTCGCACGCTTTCGTTCGGGCCGTAGAGATGCTGTTAGGGATTGAGATTCCGCGGCGAGCGGCGTTTGTTCGTGTCGTTTTGGCAGAGATGGGGCGTATTCTGTCCCATTTGCGGGCAACAGCCAATCTGGCGGCAGAAACGGGGACAGATATGGTCTATCCTTTGGTCAATCGGACAACGGCGAAAATTTGTGCTTTAATCGATGAATTGTGCGCAGGCTGTCAGTCCGGCATTTATATTCGGCCGGGCGGTGTTGCAAAGGATATTTCTGCAAAAGCGGCGGAACATATACAAGACTGGTTTTCAAAAGCTTTTCCTTCCGTTTTATCTGAAATTGAAGATTTACTGACGGAAAACAGAATTTTTAAATCCAGAACGGTCGGAATCGGAATGACGGATGCTTCTTTCGCGACGGCAGCCGGTTTTTCCGGCGTGAATTTGCGGGCATGCGGCATCAGGTGGGATTTGCGTACGGCAGAACCTTATGAGGCGTATGATCAGGCTTCTTTTGATATTCCCGTGAAAACGGAAGGGGATTGCTATTCCCGTTATTTGCTGAGAATTTTTGAAATTTATCAGTCGGTTTCCATTATTCGCCAGCTGCTGGAAAAAATGCCCGCAGGTGAAGTGATGCTGCCGGAATTTTTAACGAAAAAAAAGGATTCTTTGACAGAACTCAGCAGGCATTTTGAACTGTATGGCCGGGGAATGACTTTGCCGACCGGAGAAGTGTACGCGGCTGTGGAGTCTCCTTTAGGGGAATTTGGAGTGTTTTTGGTGTCTGACGGTACGGAAAAACCGTACAGATGCCATTTTCGTTCCGCAGGTTTTCCCGTGATGCAGGCTTTGGATGCTTTGACGGCACAATACGATTTGGCTGATGTGCGCGTGATTGTCGCCTCTTTAAATATTGTTTCGACGGAGACAGACAGATGACCGATTTTTGGATCGATAACGTTTCCGTTCATTGTGAGAGAGGGGAAAGCATTTTACAGGCGGCTTTGGCGGCGGGTGTTGAAATAACGCATTTGTGCGAAGACAAGCTGTTGGAAACCGGCGGAAAATGCGGATTGTGTCTGGTTGAGATAGAAGGAAAACAGGAACCGGTTTTAACGTGTCAAACATATCCCGAAGACGGCATGCGTGTTTCGACGGATACGCCGAAAGTGCGTGCGGCCGTTAAAATGCGTGCGGAAAAATTGTTTGCGGATCATCCGATGGATTGTGCTGTTTGTTCGAAAGCCGGAGAATGTGTCATACAAAAAATCTGCGTAAAATATCAACCGGAACTCAAACCGAATAAACAGCCGGTTCGAAAAAGAAAATTGCTGGATTGGGTTTTATGCGCTGATGAAAAATGCGTTGGCTGCGGTAAATGCGCGGCTTTTTTGAAAAAAGCGGGAGTGGGAAATTATGATGTTATGCCGCCTGTTTCCTGTCCGCCTTTTTCTTTGTCCGGGATGTTGGCGGATAAATGTCCGTCGGGCGCTTTGACGAATGCGGCCGCTTCGGAGTTATGGCGTCGTTGGGATACAAAACAGGTTCAGAGTATTGACGTGACGGACGGCGTGGGCGCCAAAATCAATATCAGTGCGGCAGAAGGTAAAATCGTTCAGGTTGTTCCTGCCGGAAGAGACGAACTGATTTCCGATAAAGCCCGATTTTGTTTGGACGGACTGCGGGTTAATCGCTTAGGTCGCCCGTATATGCGGGTTGACGGACGGTTGAAAGAATGTTCATGGCAGCAGGCTTTGGCTGCCGCCGCCGCCAAGATAAAAACGACCGCCGCAGACAGGATGGCGGCTTTGATCGGAGATTACGCCGATTGTGAAGCAATGCTGGCTTTAAGCGATTTATTCGCATTAAAAGGGGCAAAAGCGATTGACGCCCGCCCGACGGAGGAAATGTATTTTGATTTGAACTGTCGGCAATCCCGATTGTTTAATACTCCGTTTGTCCGTATTGATGAGGCGGATGCCGTTTTGTTGATCGGGGCGGCGATTAATGCTCAGGCGCCTGCGGTCGGCTGGCTTTTAAATCGGAAAAAAAGAGCGATGGGCTTCATAGGACGTAAACAGGATATGGATACGCCGTATGAATTTTTGTCGCAGACGCCCTTTATTTTGGAAGATATTTTAAACGGTTTGGGGCGTGGAGCCTCTTTGCTTCGTCAGTCTCAAAAGCCGATGGTGATTGTCGGATCAACCGTGATGAACAGACCGGATGCGGCGGCAATTATGGATTTGGTATATCGTCTTTGCCGGTATTACGGCGTTATTCGCAAAGATTGGAACGGGTATAATTTCCTGCTTGATAAAACGGCTGTTTTAGGCGCTTTGGAGTTAGGATTGGTCAGTGAAAAACCTGTGCGGGCAAGTATCAGGAGCGGCGGAATCGATTTGGTTTATTTGTTGAACGAAGACCGTTTTGATCATTCGCAGGCGCAGGACGCTTTTGTCATATATCAGGGGATTTACGCTTCCGAAGCGGCGCAAAGCGCCGATATCGTTTTGCCGTCGTTGGCTTTTACCGAAAAAAGAGCAACCTATGTCAATGCGGAAGGACGCGCGCAAAGTACGTCCGTTGTTTTGCCTCCTTGCGGGCAATCCCGGGAAGATTGGAAAATTTTAAGGGCTTTGTCCGAATATTTGGGAACGGCGCCTCTGCCGTATGATGATTTGGAAGATATTCGCGACCATTTAGCGGGAAGAAGCGTTATTTTTTACGAACGGGGAAAAATTCATCCGGCGGAAGATAAACCGTTCGGTGTGCCCGGACAGGTGGAAGACACCCCGATAGCCGCTGCTTGCGATTTATTCGACGATGAATTAAGCCGACAGTCCGAAAGTGCTAAAATGCTGCGTTGGAGGAGCCGATAAATGACGGATTTTTTTAAAACGCTGCTTCAAACGGATATTAAGCCTTTTTTGCATGATTTGGCGCCGGTCGGCACAATGCTGCTGCACGCTTTTCTTTTCTTCGGTTTTATCCTTGTCCTGTCCTTTTTGGCGGATTGGGGGCGGGAGCTTTTGCAGGCCGGAATGGAAATGCGCCGTCCTCCATCGCTTAAACGCCGATTTTGCCGTTTGTGCGTTTTGATGCTGAAACGTCCTTCCGTTCCTGATCAGGCGCAAAAAATTTTGTTTATGGCGTCTCCTTTATTTGCTTTGGTGTTTGCTTTGTTTCTGGCGTTTTTTATGCCGATCGGACGGATTAATTTATATCGTGATTTCAGCTTGCTGTATTTTCTGTTCGCGGCGTCATGCGGTATTTACACTTTTATTGCCGGGGGATGGAGCAGTGCTTCCCGTTTCGGATTTTTCGGCGCTGTGCGGTTGATCGCACAGTCTTTGGCATGCCAACCCGTTTTGGCGGTGGTTGTCGTAACCGTATTGATGACGGCCGGAGGATCGGACTTGTTTTCCGTTATTCAAGCCCAACGGCGCGTGTGGTTTGCGGTCCCCCATTTCCCGTTGTTTGTTCTGTATCTGCTATGTTCGGCAATGATGCTGGCTCAGGCGCCGTTCGGGGCTCCGAAATCGGTTCGCGAACTGGCCGGCGGCATTTATGCCGAATACAGCGGCGCGTTGTACGCATTGTTTCTGATCGCGGAAAATATATTGCTGTTGCTGTGTTCTTCGGTCGGCAGCATTTTATTTTTAGGAGGGACGCTGCCGTTATTCGGCAAAGACATACTGTCTCCTGTTTTTTGGTTGGCGGTCAAGACGATCTTTTTGATTTTCGTTTTGACGCTGATGCGCTGCGCGATGCCCAGCTGGCGGACGGATAAAGTGATGAATATCAGCTTTAAGCTGTTTTTGCCTTTTTCTTTAATCTGGCTGACGCTTACGGCGGGATTTTTATATTGTGTTCAGGGAGCCGGCTGATGAATATCAGAAAAAAAATCCGATCCTTTTTCTTTCCCGATCTTTTGCGCGGGCTGAGGGTTTCTTTGCGTTATATGCTGGGGGGCGGAGCCGCAAGAAAGAAATCGTTTTCCGGTGTCGGCAGGACGGTTCAAAGGCTTCCGAGTTATGATTCCGTTAAATGTACGGGGTGTCGTTTGTGTGTTAAAATTTGTCCGACGCAGGCGGTTGTTGTGCAAACAAAACTGCATTTGCAGGAACTTCCGGCCGTTGATTTCCGATTGAATCCGGATCGCTGCGTTTCCTGCGGATTATGTGCCGAAGCATGCCCCGAAGATGCTTTGAGATTTGAAGGAACAAAAAAATATGTACGCCGTTGAGTTCTATATTTTTGCAGTTTTGGTTTTAACGGCGGCTTTTTTTGCCGTGACGGTCAGGCATATTTTGTATGCATCCTTCTGTCAGGTGCAGGCGATCGTTGCCGTGGCGGGCGTTTTGTCCGGGTTGAACGCTAAATTTGTGGGGTTTGCGTTATTATCGATGACGGCCGCTTCCATGTTGGTGTTTTTGATGTTTGCGCTGATCGTTTTTGACTTTCATCAAATGCAGCAAAAAGTGCCTGAAAAAGCCTCTGCCGTTTCCGTGACTTTTTTTATTCTGTTGTGTGTGCAGACGGCTTATTTGTTTTTTAAACCGAATTGGCCGATTCAT
>JAFVEJ010000213.1 GCA_017476085.1 Alphaproteobacteria bacterium | reverse complement strand
ATACGGCAATAAAGCCATCAGCCGATCAATATAACGGCCGCATGTTTTCGCCCGCCTTTTTTTCCACGCCCAAACCTGCGGTGCGACATAATGAACCTGAGGAATCCCCGTGTTCAAAGAACGCAGACCTTTATTCACTCTGGCGCAAAAGCTCCAACTGTCCACTGTCACGACGACATCGGGCTTTTGGGCCGCGATATCATCCACCGTCTGACGGATTCGCGCTATAATGCGGGGAATGGACGGAATGACTTCCGCCAAGCCCATAACGGCCAGTTCCGAAGAATCAAACAGGCTTTTAAAGCCGTTTGCGCTCATCGTTTCTCCGCCAACGCCGGCAAAGCGAATTTTACCGTTTGTTTTTTCTTTCAGCGCCCGCATCAACCGCGACGCCAACAAATCACCGGAAGGTTCACCGGCAATTAAATAGATCAAAGGGCAGTCATTCTGCGTCATCACATTTCATCCCTACAACGAACATGCCGAGTTCATCCGCTTTTTTCACGACAGCCTGACGATCGGTAACAAGGGTATTTCCGGCTTGGACAGCGATACCGCGCAAGCCCGCCTCATACGCATTGACAACCGTTTGAACGCCGATTGTCGGCAAATCCGCCCGCTGTTCCTGCCGCGGATTTTTTGTTTTGACCAAAACGCCGCCGACGCCTTCGCGCTTTAAATCCTTACAGCGGTTAATCAAAGCGTCCGTTCCTTCAACGGCTTCAACGCCTAAAACAATCCCTTGCTGAACGACCACGGACTGGCCGACATCCAATGCGCCCAATCCCAACGCGATTTTAATCCCATGCTTTATATCAATCAAAGCCTGTTCATCAGGTTTTATTTTTCCCCAAACGCCTTCGTCAGCCAACAAATCCGTCATAATTTCATGGATACCGACAAATTGAAATCCCTCGGCTTCAACGCCTTTAATGACCGCAGACAGCAAATTATCATCGCCGAATGCTTTAAAACCGATTTTAATCAAAAACTTTGTTGCCCACCAATCCGGTCGAAGCTGCAACAAAGACGGCCTCCTGACTCCGCCGATCATCACTATTTGGCGCACACCGTTCTTTTTGAAGTAAGCCAGCGCCTTGCCGGCCTCCCCCATTCTGCACCACAAACATTTTTCGTTTTCAGCCGTTTCGGGTAAAGCAAAATTTTTCAGACAAACCAAAGCATAAGGACGACCTTCTTTACGACAGTGATTAATCAACTGCTTCGGAAGAGTGCCGCCCCCTGCAATAATTCCCAGTTTTTCAGCCATATTACTCCGCTATGGACGCTTTTGTCGCAGGCTGCATAAAGCCGCGTTTATAGTCCGTCTGCATAAAAGCGACAATATCTTGTACCGGTTCGCAGTCAGGATAAGTTTCAGCCACCCGTTTAATCCGGTCGGACAGAGTTCCTTCTACTTTAAAAATTTCAGAAACGGCTAACCGTAAATTGGTAATGGTTTCCAACGAAAACCCGCGACGCTTCAATCCGATAATGTTCACGCCTTCCAAACCGGTTTGAGAGATTAAAGAATACGGAATCACGTCTCTGGTCACCGGACACATGCCGCCGACCATCGCGTGCGCCCCGATACGGGTAAACTGATGTACCGCAGACAAACCGCCGATAATCGCGTTGTCTCCGACTTTAACGTGTCCGGCCAAAGTCGCGTTATTCGACATAATAATATTGTTGCCGATCACACAGTCATGCGCGATATGGATTCCGATCATAAACAATCCGTTGTCACCGACAACCGTCACCCCTTTATCGTCCGGCGTCCCCGGCTGCATCGTTGCGTATTCGCGGATTGAATTGTTTTTGCCGATGATCAGCTTGCCTTTCTTTTCTTTGTCTTTCAGATCCTGATTCTTACCGCCGATCGCCGCAAACGGGCTGATTTCCGTGTTTTCACCGACAATCGTGTCCCCGCCGACCCACACATGAGAAATCAGTTTGACGTTGTTTTTTAATTTCACCTGCGCTCCGACGAAACAATACGGCCCAATCTCAACGCCTTCGCCTATTTCAGCGCCGTCTTCGACAATCGCGGTAGGATGTATCTGTGTCATTGTTTATTTCTCATCAAAAATCATAGCCGTTAAAACCGCTTCGGCATGCAAAACGCCTTTAACTTTTGCTTCGCCGCGAAAACGGTAAACGCCGCGGCGGGACTGTTCCAGCTTCAAGCGCATTTCCAGCTGATCGCCGGGCAAAACCGGTTTACGGAATTTAGCGGATTCAATACTCATAAAAAAGACGCCTTTTTTCGCCCCTTCCGGTTGACCGTACATTTCAATAACAGCCGCCGTCTGCGCCATCGCTTCAATGATCAAAACGCCGGGCATCACCGGATTATCCGGGAAATGCCCCATAAATTGAGGTTCATTTGCCGTAATGTTTTTTAAACCGATACCTTCCTCTCCTTCTTTGATAATGGAAACTTTATCCACCAATAAAAAAGGATAACGATGGGGAAGCAATTTTAAAATTTCATTGATTCCGACTTCTTTTACAATATTCTCTTCCATTTTTTCCTCTTCTTCAGCGTTTTATAAGCTTTTTCAGCGTAGCAGCCTGACGCATAAAATCCTTGATAGGGATAGCGGGCGTTCCCATCAGGCTTTCCATCGGCTTAACATCGCTGATGATTCCGGACTGGCCGGCAATTTGCGCACCGCTGCCTATGTTCAAATGACCGGCAACGCCGACCTGACCGGCCAGAACGACAAAATCGCCCAGCTTTGTGCTACCTGCGACCCCGACCTGAGAAACAATAACGCAGCATTTCCCTGTCTGAACATTATGTCCGAATTGAACCAGATTGTCCAAACGGGATCCGTCCCCGATGATCGTATCATCCAAAGCGCCGCGGTCAATCGTCGTATTCGCGCCGATTTCTACATCGTTGCCGATAATCACGCGTCCCAGTTGGGGAATCTTCGTATGCCCTTTCGGGCTCATAAAGAATCCGAAACCATCCTGCCCGATTCGCGCGCCGGGATAAATATAGACTTTATTTCCGGCCAACGTGTACAATACAGAAGCATTTTCCCCGACTGTACAATCATCCCCCATAACGACATTATCGCCGATCACGGCGTTTGAACGAATATGGCAATTCATTCCCAAAGTCACGTTTTCGCCGATAACGACACCGGCATCAATGCGGGATCCTTCGCCGATCACGGCAGAAGACGCCACAACAGCCTTCGGATGAATGACGGTTTTATCCGCTTTCGGCGCCGGATAAAAAGCCGCAGCGATCAACCCGTACGACCGGTAAGGCTCCTTTGACAATAAAACAGCCGTTTTTTCCGGAGCAGAAGCCGCAAAATCAGGATGAACGATACAAGCGCCGGCAGCCGTTTTTTCCAAATCATGGATATACTTCTTGCTTAATAAAAAACTGATATCCGTCTGCTGAGCGTCATGCAGAGAATTGACATTATCAATTCGTTTATCGGCATCTTCAGACCTCAGTAATTCACATTCACCGATTTCCGCCAATTGCCGAAGCGTAAACGGTCCCGCTTTTTTAAAAAAACGACTGTCCGGCATACGATCCTCCCGATTATTTGGATTTCTTGGATTTTTTATCTGTTTTAGACGATTTTGCTTCAGCCTTTTTAGCTTTTTCCAAAGAAACTTTTTTCAGTTCCACTTTAGGCATTTTTTTATTTATAAGCCGGATTGCCTCATCGGTAACATCCAAATCGTCATCCATATAAAAAGCGTTTGCCGCATTTAAAATGGCATCGAACTCTTTTTCTTTAGCCAACTCTTTCACAACCGGATTAATGGCTTTTTCTTTAAAGGAAACGGCAGCTTCCAAAAAGTTTTTCTGCAATTCCGCGACAGCCTCTTGAGCCCGGGCCTTTAAATCCTGTTCGGCTTTGTCAATTTCATCCAACCGTTTGCCCAGTTCGGCTTTGGACAGCTGAGCGCTTTCTTCCTCTAAATTTTGTTTTTGTTCCATAATGGATTTGGCTTCATTTTCAATATCCAGCTTCAGCAGAGCCATCATTTTTTCGCGCTGAGCCTGCAATCCCTGCAACGCCGTCGATTTCTGAGCCAATTCCGGATCATTGATAAAGCCAATTTTTTCCGCTTTTGCCGCATCGGCAAAGAAAATGGCCGCCAAAGCAAGAGAAAGTCCGATTTTTTTGTTCATTTTACAAACCCCATCCAAAGTTCAAACGAAAATATTCTGTTTCATCAAAGCGTTCCTTTATGATCGGACGCGCATAGTCAACATTAATCGGCCCCAGCGGTGAAGACCACACGAAGCCGACCCCAATACTACCACGCAATTTTGAAGAATACCACATCTGAGTTGCATCAAAATCGCTCGGTTTTCCGATTATACCGAAATCGGTGAAAATTTTTCCTCTCATCCCGAATTCACTTGGCAACCCCAAGGGGAACATCAGCTGCATTCCTGCCGTCACCTGCCAATTTCCGCCCAAAGCGTCGTCACCGATCTTTGATCTGGCCGTAACGCCCCCGTCTTCAAAGCCGCGCAATGTTCCTCCGCCCAAAAAGTAGCGGTTGTTCAAACGCACTTTTTGACCGATGCCTTTGATATATCCGGCCGAAGACGATAATCCCAACACCCATTTATCCGACAGCGGAATATAATATCCTGTGCTGACATCCGTTCTTAAATAGCGCGTATCGCCGCCAAAACCGGCCAAATCATTTGAAAACGAAACATAATATCCGTCAGACGGGTTATAACGATTATCCAAATAATCCCAGAACAGCGTATGACTGACCATAGAGGTGATCGTTGTTCCTTCCTGTTCTTTAACATAAATGGAAGCGCCCGCTTTGACATCCATAATTTTATCCTGACGCAGCGTGTATTTAACGGTATGAGACAGCTCTTCCGTGTATTTCCAGCTCAATGACACGGAAGCTCCGACCATTTCGGAATCATACGAACTGCGGTTGGAATAGTTTCGGGTGAGATAAAAAATATCAAAGCCTAAAGACAATTCCCGATCCAAAAACCATGGTTCGACGAAACTGATATCAAACAGTGTTTTCTTTTCCGCCACCGATGCGGAAACGCCCACACGCCGGCCGGTTCCCAAAAAGTTGTTTTCCTGCAGCGCTATTTCGGCCAACGGACCATCATAGGAAGACCATCCGATGCCCAGTTTTAAAGAACCCGTCGATTTCTCGGAGACTTCCGTCTTTAAAATCGCCCGATCCAAAGCCTCCGACGATTGTTCGATATCCATCATCACGCGTTCAAAATAGTTCAGGTTTTCAATGCGCTGTTTTGAACGTCTGATTTTTGTCGGACTGTAAGCGTCCCCTTCCGCAAAACGAAACTCCCGACGAATAACACGATCCTGTGTTCGGCTGTTGCCTGAAATTTGAATCTCGTCAATAAATAAATGCTGGCCTTCTTTAATCAAAAAAGTCAGATCAACGACATCCTCATCTTCCCTTCTTTTGGTTTCGGAAGAAACATCAACGAAAGGAAACCCCTTCGCCCCGACAGCATTAATCAAAGCTAATTCGCTGTTTTCGATTTTGATATTGTTGTACCATGTTCCCGATTTTATCGACACAACATCCGAAACCGTATCGGCATCCAGCCCTTTCAATTCGGAAACAACATTGATTTTCCCGATTTTATAGCGCGGCCCTTCATCCATAACCAACGTCAGATAAAAATCTTCGCGATTGGGTGACAATTCGGCGGAAGCGGAAACGATATTAAAATCCATATATCCATGGCGCATATAAAACCGGCGCAGCAATTCCTGATCATACGCGAAACGATCGGGATCGTATGTATCCATCGACGTAAACCATCGATACCACCGATTTTCCTTGGACAGCATCTCTTCTTCCAGCTCGGCCGCGTTGAACGCTTTATTGCCGATAAAA
This sequence comes from Alphaproteobacteria bacterium, assembly GCA_017476085.1. The sequence goes on along the minus strand of JAFVEJ010000213.1, from coordinate 1,901 downwards.
TCGATTTTGCGAATAAATGTCGGATTGCCTTCATCAATTTCAAAAACAACATCCAAACGGTTTTGCGAACGCTCAATAATTTTCGGCTCAACCCGTGCGGAATAACGTCCCAACCGCTTGTACAGTTCCAAAATCCGCTGAGTATCCCGACGCACCTTGGACCGCGTAAAAACAGATCTGGTACGCAGAGTCAATTCGTCCTCCAGCTGCTGCTTTTTTATTTTTTTATTGCCTTCAAAAGCGATTCTGTTCACGATCGGATTTTCAACCAGCTCTACTTTCAGGACACCATCATCCATCGAAAGCCGAACATCCGCAAAAAGGCCCGTTGAAAACAAAGATTTTAAGCCTCTGTCCAACTGTTCGTTTGAAACCGTATCTCCTTTGCGAATCATCAAATACGTCAAAACCGTTTCCGGTTCAATACGCATAATGCCGTCGATTTCGATTTCAGAAACAACCTTTTCTCCGGCGGCTGAAACAGACCAAACGGGGAAAAGAAGCCCTGCCAATACGAGAACGAAAAGCTTTTTCAACAACTCACCTAACGAAACAAACGAACAAATATCCGGACAATATCATTCCAGGAGGTTACGATCAACAGGCAAACCAACAATGCTAAACCTATATTTAAGGCGATATTCTGCGCTTTTTCACTGATCGGGCGACGAATGACGGCTTCAACGGCATAAAACAACAGATGTCCGCCGTCCAAAACGGGAATCGGCAGCAGATTAACCAATCCGACACCGATCGATACCTGGATCAAGAATAAAATAAAACTCAACGCCCCGCCTCTGGCCGCATCTCCGGAAGCTTCGGCAATTCCCAAGGGGCCACGCATATCGTCAGCAGAACGCTGCCTTAACAAAATGCGCTTTAACACAACCAGCGTATCTGCCGTCAGCGTCCATGTTTCTTTAACAGCCTCCATAAACGCCTGCGGCACGGAAACGGACCGAAAATATTCCTGCGCTATAACAGCCTGCACGCCTAATACGGCTCCGCCTTTTTCCGGCGTCAAATGCGCGGTTAAAGATATTTCTTCGCCGTTGCGCAGCACCTTTATTTCCAAATCGTTATTCATTTGCACAAAGCGGCGGATATCGTTAAATTCCTCTATTTTTGTGCCGTTAATCATTAAAAAGCGATCGTCTTTCTGAATACCGGCGGCGGCGGCGGCCGACCCTTCACTGACAGCCGAAACAACCGGAGGCACGACCACAACGCCGAAAATCGACATAAAAGCCGTCAAAAGAACAATGGCAAAAACATAATTCATTCCCGGACCGGCAATGGAAATAAAAGCTTTCTTCAGCAACGACTGATGCGGAAAAGAAACCTTTTTTTCTTCTTCCGTAAACTCTTTGGCTTTTTCATCGGCTTTTGCACTGGAAGCATCAGCATCGCCAAACATTTTGACATATCCGCCCAAAGGAATCAGGCACACTTTCCAATTCGTTCCTTTTTTATCCTGACGAGACCATAGAACGCGGCCAAATCCCAGAGAAAATTCTTCGACTTTCACGCCGCTGAGACGCGCCGCCCAAAAATGGCCGAATTCATGGACTATCACGACTAAAGAAAGAACAATCAAAAAAGAAAGCGGATACAATACAGTCAAAAATGCAGACATAATTATTTAGTCCTTTCTTCAATAAAACGACAAGCGTCTTCACGCGCCTGACGATCCGCCGCGATAACATCTTCTATCGTTGCGACCGGATGCAAAACAGCGGCCTCAACCACCTTTTCAACCGTGCGGACAATATCCAGAAAACCGATTTTTCCGTTCAAAAAAGCGCCGACAGCCACTTCATTGGCGGCGTTCATAATTGCCGTGGCCGTCTGCCCTTCAGCCAAACATTCTTTAGCCAGACGCAAAGCCGGAAAACGTTCCT
>JAFVEJ010000212.1 GCA_017476085.1 Alphaproteobacteria bacterium | reverse complement strand
CGGCGGTTCCATGAAGGGGATATCATTCGTTTTTTCCCACCACAAAATCCGCAGGCTGATCCGCTGGAAGCCAAAGTGCTGGGGCGCGGAGAAGGCGGGGCGACCGTTGTTTTGGAATTTTTAATAGATCCGTCCTTGCTGTTCGCAGCTTTGGAGCAATATGGCGTGATGCCGCTGCCGCCGTATATTCATCGAGGAAAGAATGAGTATGAGGACGATAAAAGAAATTATCAGACGGTGTATGCCAAGCATAACGGTGCGGTGGCGGCTCCGACGGCTGGATTGCATTTCACAAAAGATTTGTTGGCGAAGATAGCGGCTCTCGGTATTGAAAACGTTAAAATAACGCTTCATGTCGGCGGCGGGACTTTTTTACCGGTCAAAGTCAGCGATACTAAAGATCACATTATGCACGCTGAATTCGGACATGTTTCGGCTGAAAATGCGCAGCTTATCACGCAGGCGAAGAAAAAAGGGCGGCGAATCGTTTCAATCGGAACGACAGCTTTGCGTTTGTTGGAAAGCGCTGCCGATGAAAAAGGGGTGATTCACCCTTTTAATGATAAGACATCTATTTTTATCACGCCGGGATATAAGTTCAAAATGGTGGATGCTTTGTTTACGAATTTTCATTTGCCATGTTCGACTTTGTTTATGCTTGTGTGTGCTTTCAGCGGTATCGAATGTATGAAATCGGCTTATCGGCATGCAATACAAAATGAATATAGATTTTTTTCTTACGGAGACGCGTGTTTCCTGGAAAAAAATGAATAAATATTAGAAAAAAACTTGCGTATATTTTTAAATTGTTTTACAAAAAAATCCCAACATTAATTAGGAGATATTAGAATGTCTGAATCTTTTACAAATGAGGATCTTTTAGCATTTACAACAGAAATAGTATCTTCCCACGTTTCCAGAAACGAAACAACGGCGATAGAATTACCCAAATTGATTCAGGATGTTTATCGCGCATTGGCTTCTGTGAACGCGGCGGATGCGGACACCGAACATTTACAGCCGGCCGTTCCGGTAAAGAAATCTGTTTTTCCGGATTATATTATTTGTCTGGAAGACGGCAAGAAACTGAAAATGTTAAAACGTCACCTGAAGACGGCTTACCATATGACACCTGAAGAATATCGCGTTCGTTGGAATTTGCCCGCAGATTATCCGATGGTAGCTCCCAACTATGCGGAACGCAGATCCGGTTTGGCTAAAAAAATCGGATTAGGCGTACGCTCCAAAAAATAAATAAAAAGCGTATGATAAAAAGAAAAAAAGGCATTACAATGGGTAATGCCTTTTTTATCAGGAGAAATTTGTTTGAAAAAGAAAAAGCCTTTCTGGAAAACAAAAAAGCTTTCCGAAATGACGCCGGAAGAATGGGAAATGTTGTGTGACGGCTGCGGGAAATGTTGTTTGGAAAAATTTGTTTTTGAAGAAGACAATTCTTTAGTCTTTACCAATATTGCCTGTCGCTTGCTGGATCGGAAGACTTGCTGCTGCCGATATTATCATAACCGAAGCAAGTATGTGCCCGAGTGCAGATCAATCCGTCCGGAAACGATTAAAGAAAGTTATTGGCTGCCGAAAACATGTGCCTATCGTTTGCTGAGCGAGGGGAAGACGTTGCCTCAATGGCATCCATTGATCAGCGGAACGCCTATGAGCGTCCATACGGCCGGAATGTCGGCGGCGGGGCGATGTGTTCCTCCCAAACCGGAGGAAGAATTTCAAAACTATATTGTGGAATGGGACGATCTGTGACAGCACAAAACAAACAAACAGCAACAGTATATTATCGGGGGATGCCGATTGATCTGATCGTTGAACGCAATGTTCGTGCCCATCGTGTTCGTTTAAAAGTCGGCCGTTCTTCCCGTCAAGCCGTTTTGGTTCTGCCTCGCGCGGTTCCTGTTAAAAACGGATTGGAATTTGCGCAGCGCAAAGCGGATTGGATTATGGCGCAATTGGCTCTATTGCCTGAAAAAAAAGTATTTTGCGACGGAATGACTCTTTCTTTTTTAGGCCATGAAAGCGTGATTCATCATTCTCCGTCGGCTAGAAGAGGCGTTTGGTTCGAACAGGACGTTATTTGGGTTTCGGGACAATCAGAGCATTTGGCGCGGCGCGTTCGAGACTTTATTAAAAAGGAATTTACCGTTTACGCACTGCAAAAAGCGCGCGAGACCGCGGAAAAAATAAATGTTCGTGTTCAAAAAATCACAATACGGGACACAACGTCCCGTTGGGGCAGCTGCAGCCGGACGGGACATCTGTCTTTGTCTTGGAGACTGGCTTTGGCTCCTGTGAATGTTGCGGATTATGTAATCGCTCATGAGGTTGCGCATTTAAGCCAGATGAATCATTCTCCGGCTTTCTGGCGGGTAGTGGCGGAATTGTCGCCAGATTATAAAAAGGCGGAATATTGGCTGAAAAAGAACGCGTCGTATCTTTATAGTTTTTCTATATAGGAATTTTTCTGCCAACCTTTGGCCGCTCGGTTGTATTTTTTGTGCCAGTCGTTATTGATCAAATTTTTGGTTTGGTAGCGTTCCAATAAAGAGGTCAGCAGATATTTTTTTCCTGTTTGAGGCAAAGTATAAATTCCGGCGACAGTCGGCGATTTGCAGCCCGTCGTTTCGGGAAAACTGAACGGTTCTCCGATAATGCGGCAATACGCCATGTCCGCAAAAATGCGCGCCTCCATATATTCGCCGCTGTATCCGAAGCGGTCTGAAAAATCAACAACGGGCGGCACTGTAAAACGGGAATAAATTCGCGCGAATAATTCCTGATGCCGATCCAAAATGACGCTTTTTTTGTTTAAAATATCTTGAAAATCTTTTCGTATCAGGGGATTTTTCCATCCGCCGCCGAACAATAAAAAGGTCTGCGGCATTTCAAGATTTTCCGGAACAAAACTTAATGTGTGCACATAGGAATATGCGCTGAGATATTCTATTGTTCTTAAAACGTTTTCAAAACCGTATCGTGAACAAACGCTTTCCATATCCAGCCTATACCAGCTGGGATCGGAGGATTTTGGCGGTTTTTGCAAATAAAAATTTTTATTTTCATTTGTAACGGCAACGGAATCGAACAGATCCGAAAGCAATTCGACGATTATGTTCCCTTTTTTTCCGTATTGAGCGTCGATATCGCAGGAATCGTTCGTTTTTAAACGTGTTATTTGATCCGCGAAGTGATTAAACGGACCGACATCCCATCCCATAACAACTTCTTTTCCGGTTTTATTTGCGGAAACAACGGTGATGTTGCCCGTATTGCCGGCGTTGCAAAAGGCAAGAGGAAAAAGGCCTTTTTGTTTTAAATCGGCGCATAAATGCTGATTATGGACAGGAGCCAGAGGAGCGGCTTCCCCGCCGTTCATCAAATCATCGGAACGGAAGTCGTAAATGACGGGAATGTCCGTTTCGTTTGCCAACAGGGCGGCGTCGGCGATTTGCAGCGTATAAGGCGGCTGTCCTGCGGCGATTGACGGCGGAAAATGATCGCATGTCTGTCCGTGCAGTCCGACAGCGGCAATTTCTGGTTTATTGATGCCGGATTTAAAACAAAGTTCGTTGACCGCATCGGCGATCAACAATGTATAAGCCGTCAGAGTTTGGTCGAAAAACGGATTGTTTTCCAGCCATTCGACTTCCGCGTGATGCACGGCCAGTTCCATGCGCAGCCGGAGCATATCCTGCGTTAATTCGGGCGGGTATTTGATTGTGTGAGCCGCTAAGTCAAAAATCTTTCCGTTATTGAATTCGGTCAGGACCACATCAACGGCATCCAAAGAATTGCCGGTCATGACGCCGATTGTTTTAACGGGCGGAGTCATCGTTATTTTAAAGGAAGCGGTGTGACTTTATATTGCCCCGGCGCAATCTTTGCCGCGTCTGTTTTGGTCCCGTATTCCTGTCTGGTTCGGCCGGAAGCGGTCGTCGGCGCTGCCGGCGTTTCCGCTTTGGGCAGAACAAACTTTTTCGGATCGGACGGGAAGGCGTTTTTCTGGAATCTCATCAGCATATATCCGGTGCCGCCGCCATAAGCCGGTCCCGCTACGCCAAAGGAGTAGTTCGCACCGATAACGCCGTAATCCAAATCGACATAGTCAATCGCAAAAACGGTGGAAACCATAGAATCCGCCGTTGTTGTGAATTTACAAACATAGCCGGTATCTTCCATCAGCACATAATCCGGAGATTTGACAAACAAGGCATTTGTTGAATTCAGACAAACCGGCCGGACGGCGTTGTAATGCATATTGTAATCAAGGGAAACATCGATGATTTGTTCGTCTTTTTTTAATTTGACATTTAACAGTTTGGCAGAATCAATAACGACCGTCGCCGGCGTTACCCCCGCTTTAATATTAAATTGAATATAGTTTTCAAAGCACATTCTGGAAGACGGATCCGCGTCGCAAATCAAAACGGTTGAATCCAGATTGTTGTCAAACAGATTCAGCAGACTGTTGTATAAAAATTCGCGTGTCATGCTGGTTCTGGCCGGTGCGCATTGCTGTGAACGGCAAACGATGACGGAAGAAGGGGCTTTCGGTGTGACGATTGTTCTTTGTGTGAAAGGATCGGGCAGCCCCATATCACAAGCGCCGAACAGAAGTGTCGCTGTTGCCAAAGCCAGCGTTTTTAAAGAAAAATGAGAATTTTCAGACACGTCAAACCTCTTTTATTGACCCGTTTATTTCGCTCAGGATAGCAGGACTTTGTTACGAAAAGATAAACAAAGAACGTAAAAAGTCGTTTTGGCTGTATTTTTTGCTGCACGTTTGAGGTAGGAAGGCGTTCTGAATCATTGAGCGCGGCTTTTCAATGAAACTTGAAATTTTTCGCGGCATAATTAAACTGAAAACCGGAACGGTTTAGGATGGAAAAATGTTTTTAAAAATAAAAAACCGCTTGCTTCCGATATGGGAAAAATTGCCCTGGCCGGCACTGATTTTATTCGGTATCGCCGCTTTATACGGCTGGATTTTTAAAGTGGATTTTCCGATTCCCCGTTATGCGGAATGGGATACGTTGTCAATGTTTGAAAAAAAGGAAACAGCTTTTCCGGCAACGGCAGACGGCTGGCCTCTCATTCCTCAATTAATTACGCATTTGTTTTATTTTTTCGGCGGATGGAATATTCGGGCGTTTCTTGCGTTGAATTATTTGATTTATATCGCGGATATGATTTTATTATATCGGCTGATTGAGAAAGCGGCCGGTTCTTATTCTTTTTTGCCGTTTTTCTTTATTCCGTTTTTTTCCGATTTAAATGTTTGGAATTTGATGGAAACGACGGCGCTGCAGATACATCTGACAATATTTTTCGGTTTGTGGGCGGCCGATATAGGTTTTCAACGTCTGCCGACATATCGTAATTCTTTTTTCTTTTTATTGTTTTTAGCGTTGTCTGTTTTTTCAATGAACGCTGTTTTTGCCACGGTTGTTTTTTTCGGATGGGCTTTTATGGAGCTGCTGCAGCGAAAATGGAGAAAAGTACTTGGCGCGTTTTTGTTGTTTTTTGTGATAAAAAGCGTTTCCGCTTTAAAAGCCGAAGTTTATTTCTTTTCCGGTTTTTCCGAAGCTTTTCGAAAAACGGTTATGTCCGTTTCGGCGGCATTAAGCGGCTTTGATCTTATCACGGATTTTCATTTCATTTTAATCCTGCCGGTAATTGGGGCATTGTTGGCGGTGGTTTATGAAAAAAAACTCTGGAAGGATCGAGACACTTTAACATTATTGACAATCGGCCTTGCCTTTTTCTTTTCCGCTTTTCAGCGGGTTTCTTTGCCTCTTCAGCCTCCGTTTTCTTTTATCAGTGCGGGATGTGGTTTTGTTATTTTTCTTGTCCCCGTTATTTTTACGCTGTTGCGGGCGGTTCGTCCCGTTTTTATTTATGCCTGTTGCTTCGCCGTATTGGGATACAGTGCGGATTTTTCGTACCGATCGTTTCATACGGAAGCGTTATTCAGAAAAACGGCATTGCAATGTGCCCGGGAATATTATTCCGGAACAACTCATCCGGCGGCGTGCGTTTGGTTGCAGGATAAACGCTTGCCTGCCGTTTTGGATCAGGCTAAGGCATTGAATTTGAATTTTGTTCGTTCGCTGTCATCCGGCGATTAGTCGTTTTTTGGCGTTTAACGGCTCGTTCCTTTTGTTTTTCAAGCAGCCATTCGTCAGATTTTTCCTGAGAATTGTTTTCCCATCTTTGATCAAACAATTTTTGATGCTGCGCCGCGTAATCGGGATCGTTTATAAAAATATCGCAAACTTCTTCGTTCTTATGCACGGCGGGTTCGGTCCAATTCAAAGAGCCGCTGGAAACGGAAACGCCGTCGTAAATCGCGACTTTCGTGTGCATAATGCGTTTGTGGGTGTGTACGCGCAAAAGGACGCCTGCCGCGACTAAATCCCAAATACGGGACGAGCTTCCCGCCGCTTGAAGTTTGTCCGTCAGAACACGCAGTTTCACTCCGCGATGATGGGCGGCAATCAAGGCTTCCGTCAACGGCTTGTTATTAATGGCATAGACGGACACGTCTATGTAATCGGAAGCGTTGTTGATCAGATCGACCAATTTTGTTTCGCATTCCTCTTCTTTTAAGACAAAGCCTTCCGCGTGCAGATGAAACGGAAATAAAAACAATAAAAAAGCAAAAATAAGATGGTAAAGCATCTGACAAACCCTTGAACTTTTTTAGTGTATCAAGATATTCCGATAAAAAAAGCCTCTTTTTTCAAAGAGACTTTTTTTATCGTAAAACGAGCGCCTTAAAGTTTTTTCTTGATCATATATTTATTGATGTTTTCCGTACTGCCGATAAAACGACCGTCAATAAACATTTGAGGAAAGTGGGTGTAATTAGTGTATTGCCGAATGCCGTCATATAAAGCGGGATCGGATAAAACATCCACACTTTTATAGGCGATACCCGCATCGTTTAATCGCTTAGATGCGTCTGCGGAAAAACCGCATTTCGGATGGGAGGGCGTTCCTTTCATAAACAAAACAATGTGATTGCCGTTTATTTCGTTTTGAATACGTTGAATAACTTCATTTTTTGCCATAATTATTTCCTTTAAGCTCAAGTCCAAATTCATACCGCCGTTCGGTATTTTTATCTGCATTGATTCGGGCAGATTTTTGCTCTTTCCTGCTTAAACGGAGAAAAGTATATAACAAATGGCAATAAAACAAAAGCCTTAATCTTCCAAAACGCGTTCGACAACGGCCGGTCGGGGCTGTTCGGGCGTTTTAAGCGTTTCCGTTTCCTGTTCGGCCGGACGCGAAGGGGGAGGTGCTTCCGGTTCGGAAACGGGTATGGCAGAGGAGATTGCGGGCGGCTCCTCTGTTGCCGGTACGTTCGCAGGAACCTGAACAGGCTGTTTTTCCTCTGAAGGAGCAGTCTGTTCGGCAGGCTCTTTTACCAAATCCTGTTGCTGCAGTTCCCGTTCTTTTTGCGCTTTCTTTTTAAATTTGTTCGGATTGGGCTTGCGTTCCAGATAAATAAAGGTTTCGATTTCGCCGTCATCGTTTATACGTTCAACCAGCGTTTCTTTAACGATATCCAATTCGTCGGCATTGGCCGGCGGAGGCGGCGGGGTCTTTTTGCGCATTTCTTCTCTTTCCGCTTCTTCCTGTCTGCGGCGTTCTTCCTCTTCTTCTCTGGCTTTTGCCGCTCTCGCTTCGGCTCTGGCGCGGGCCTGAGCTTCCTGAGCGGCTTTGATCTGCGCTTCCATTTCGGCTTTGGCTTTAGCTTCTTCTTCGGCTTTCAGACGTGCTTCTTCTGCCGCTTTGGCTTTGGCTTCCTCTTCGGCTTTTATACGAGCCCGAGCAGCAGCTTCAGCTTTGGCCTTGGCTTCTTCGGCGGCTTTAAGCTGAGCTTCGGCTTCGGCTAAAAGTTTGGCTTCTTCTTCGGCTTTCAGTCGAGCTTCCTCTTCGGCTTTTGCTTTGGCTTCCGCTTCTGCTTTTGCGCGGGCTTGAGCGGCGGCTTCGGCCTTTGCTTTAATTTCCTGCGCCGCTTTGATTTGAGCCTCTGCGGCAGCGATTGCCTGAGCCTCTTCGTCGGCTGCCGTCGGAAGAGGTTTTTCGGCCTCTGTCGGAGCGGATGCGGCGTCAACAGGCTGCGGTATATCCGCAGACAAAGCGGGGATTGCTTGCGTCAGTTCTTCCTGCGGTTGAACTGCAACCGATTGAGAAGGTTCTGTTGCCGGAGGCGCTTCGGAAGGAAGTTTCGCAACGGCCTCAGACTGTACGGCGGGCGGCAAAGGCAAAACTTCGACTTGAACCGCGGGAGCCGCTTGCGGTGTCGGAGTTTCCTGAATATCCGGCTGAACAGGCTGTTCTGCATTTTGATCGGCAATTGTCGGCACCAACTCGAGAGTTGTTGTTTGTCCGTCCTTAATATCCGCCGTTTTCCATTTATCCTGAGCGGAAGATTCCGGTAAAACGATAGGCTGCGGCAACTGACCCAGATCGTCGGCTATAATGTCTGTCGGCGGCGGAGGAGGAACTTCGCTGCCGCTTGTTTGTGCCGACGCAGGCTGCTCGACAAGTACGGGAGCGGGCAGGGATATGAAATCGGCTTCGGTTTCCGGTGTGGTTGTCGGCGGCGGCGGAATATCGTTTGGTTCCTTTTCAGAGGACGGAGGCGGCAGGGAAGCATCCTGTTTTATTTCCGATTTTGTTTCCGGTACCGGGAAAAAGTCGGTCGTTTTTTCTTTGGCGGAAGAAGTATTTTCCGCTTTTTTCTGGTTTTCCATAAATGCGGGCG
>JAFVEJ010000211.1 GCA_017476085.1 Alphaproteobacteria bacterium | reverse complement strand
CAACAAAGACATATGCCGTCCGGAAACGGCTAAAAAATGCGCGATGCCAGCTGCACGGTAGTTTTGAACGATATTGAAAGGAACGCTTTTTGCGATTCCGGTGGCCAGGGCTTTTGCGATTCCCCGTGTATCGTCGGGCAAAACGGCATCAATTCGTTTGTTGATCTTGTTTTGCCAAAGGGAACGTTTGGCCGGTTTGATGATCTCGAAAGCGCCGTCAAGGTACCCTGTCGCTCCGATTTGTTTGAAATAGAGCTGTCGCGCCGAATCAAATCCGTCCGGCGTATAGGAGCTTTTCGGTTCGGTCAGACGAACCGTCGCCTGAATGCGGTCTCCGGTTTTGGGCGCGGATACGGTTTCAGGCAAAGTCAGTTTGATTTTTTGCGGCGTTTTCCAATCCGCCAAGGATTTTATTTTGACATTCCCGACGATAATTTGACCGCCCTCGGAAAAATCGGTGACTTCTTCAATCGTTCCCGTGATTTTAACAGCGGATAAAGGAAATTTGACGCGCGGCGCGCTGAGTGCCGTTGTGCGAACCTGCGTTAAAAAGAATCCCGCGCCGAACAAAAACACAAACAGAGAGAATAAGCGCAATGCCTGATTCTTCCGCATGTCCCACAGCAAAAAACAGGAACACAGAAAAACAGCCAAACCCGTTGACAACAGCGGTTCGGCGGAAAGCGAAAAGTAAACCCCGATTCCCGCTCCGAACGCCACCGGCAGCCATAAAGCCAACCGGTCTTGTTGGGCAATCAGAAAGGAAAGAACTTTTTCCCGGATAAGAATAAAAGGCGATGTCAAACGGAGTATTCTATTTCAAAGAATCGCAAAAGTGTTTGATTCTGTCACACGCCTTTTCCAACAATCCGGTGGATGTCGCATAAGACAGGCGGAAGTACGGCGATAATCCGAACGCCACACCCGGAACGACGGCAACGCCTTCGCTTTCCAGCAGGTAAGTGACAAAATCGGCATCCGTCTTGATTTCCTTTCCGTCCGGCGTTTTTTTGCCGATACAGCCGGCGACGGACGGATACAGGTAGAACGCGCCTTCCGGTACGCGGCAGGAAATGCCGTCGATCGCATTTAATTTTGAAGCGACCATATCGCGGCGCTGTTTGAAAATATCGTTGCGTTCTTTCAGGAAATCCATCGGGGAATTCAGAGCGACAACGCCGGCGGATTGACAGAAGGTTACCGCGTGGGACGTGCTTTGCGACTGAATTTTATTTGCCGCTTTGATCACGTCAACGGGGCCGGCCGCATAGCCGACGCGCCAGCCGGTCATTGAAAACGATTTAGCCAGTCCGTTGACCGTTACCGTCCTGTCCTTTAATTCGGGAGCGACGGCCGCAATACTGGCGGACTTGAAGCCGTCGTAAACAATGTGTTCGTAAATCTCGTCGCTGATAATCCAGACGTGCGGATGCTTTTTCAGCACTTCCGCCAACGCTTTCAGTTCTTCGACGCTGTAAGCTGCGCCGGACGGATTGGAGGGCGAGTTGATGATAAACCATTTCGTTTTCGGCGTGATCGCCTTTTCCAGATCGGCCGCATTGATTTTGAAGCCGTTTTCCTCTTTTCCCGTGACGAAAACGGGCGTTCCCTGAGCGATTCTGACCATATCGGGATAAGACACCCAGTAGGGCGCGGGAATGATCACTTCGTCGGTCGGATTGACGGTCGCCATGATCAGGTTGAACAACGTTCCTTTGCCGCCGCAGTTGACGGTGATTTGTTCGGGGGTGTAATCCAGTCCGTTTTCGCGTTTGAATTTATCGCAGATCGCTTTGCGGAAAGCGAGCGTTCCCGGAACGGGCACATACTTTGTTTCGCCGCGGTCAAGCGCTTCTTTCGCCGCGTCGCAAAT
>JAFVEJ010000210.1 GCA_017476085.1 Alphaproteobacteria bacterium | reverse complement strand
CGGTCATCTGCAAAACGGATGTTTTTCAGAGAATGGATCAGGTCATCCATATCGATGTGAAACTGCTCCGCATGTTTATATATTCCGCCGCCGACGCCTTTATGGTGAAGGACTCCGGTTTTGGGAAATTCCATATAATTGCCGAACCAGACGGACAGATATGAACAGAAGTCGTTCGGAACGAAAAAATCATAATTCTCAAATCGGAGCAGCTGCAAAGGAAAAATCATATCGTGCGGATAAACGTTATCGTTTAATCCCCATTCGGGACACTGAAACCAAATGGGATCCTCTTTGACATACGATCCAATCATCGCTTCTTTTTTCTCTTTTATGGCTGCCGCAGATTTTTCCTGATGCTTCCTGTAATATTTTTTTACAGCTAATATTCTTGACCTTAATTCCGCGGGATCCGGATATCGTGCGGCGGAAACATTGTCATACGGAAAAATATCGAGGATCAGTCCGGCTTTATAGATCGTGACCCAGGCTCTTCCTCCCGATTCTCCGAATTGGATGTCGCAATCCGGCTTCAATTTGCTTAACGCATCCGGCAGCAGCTTTACCGCTTTTTCATAGGATTCTCTTGGCATGGCAATATCCAGATCATCGTCCCACGGGATGAACCCGCCATGACGGACGGCGCCAAGCAGCGTGCCGTAATCGAGCCAATAACTCAAATTGTTCTTTGTTAATATGTCTGTAACGATCCTGAGGAGTTCCGTATCTGCCAACTGGACCTGCCTTAAAACGCCTGTTGCCTTTGGAGCGCTGCGGATATCCAAATAATTGTTCAGGAAAAAATGAACAGTGTCAATTTGGTTCACCATCTCTTCCCAGCCGACGATTTTTCGCAATAAAGGCTTCAGGGATCTGTTATTGAATTTCTGGACTTTTTTTTGCAGCTTTTTTTTGTTGATTTTCATTTTGTTCACACACTCTTTCTTTAGGGTAAAAAAAAATCAGCGGCGATAGACAATTTTCAAGAGCCTCGACATTTCATGATACGTTTTTTCATCAGCTCGCAATCTTGGCAGGGCAAAAGGCGTTTTTTTCGTGTTTCTGAACCCGCCGCCGGACGCAAGAAAAGCGTTTTGGTAGAATTTTGCCTCAGACAAAATCCGAAACGTTGTTTCATCCGCCTGCCCGTTTGGATAAGCAAACAGCGCGACTTCCGTCCCAAGCAGCGATTCCAATTGTTCTTTTGAGCGCAGCAGTTCAGTCCGCTGGACTTCAGCGGACTTTCCCGCAAGGGGCAAGTGCGTCATGGAGTGGGAACCGATGGAAACCAAAGGATCCGCGGCAAGCGTCAAAAGCTGATCGCTTGTCAAATAACCGTCTTTTCCTAAAAAACCGGGAGATATGAAAGCGGTAAAAGGAATATTGCGCGCATGTAAGATCGGATATGCCACAGTAAGCAGATCCGAATATCCATCGTCAAACGACAGCGCGATCCGTTTTTTCTTTGGTTCCTCCAACGCTTCCTGCACGCTGCAAAAACAGGAAAAACTGTTCAGAAGCAGCTCGAAATGCCGCTTCGTAAGGGTGATACTGTTTTGCGGTTCGCCCTCTGAGATGTGGTGGAGCATCAGCACGGTGGAAGATGGCAAAATATAGTTTTTCAGCTTCCAAAGCGTCTTAAGAGACATCCGATCATTCCTTTTTTATCTTCTCTCTGCAACAGGGCTGCTGTTATTGAAATTGCAATTCTATGACGGCGGAGGCGGTGGGATTCCAGCTCGCGCTGCGGAGCGTTGTATGATTCATAAAACGAATCGGTTTACGCTGCGCACCCGGAACACGCATTGGCCCGAAACGGTAAGAATCGTATGCCGCTGCAGAAATGTCAGTTTGGTTGTACCGCGACTCATCATAGCATAATCGGAAAAGAAAAGCAACAAAAAACTCCCGCCGTATACCCTTTTGTGCGTTCTTTACAGATGCAAAGAAACTCAAAAAGTACACCAGCGTTTTTGGCCGTTTTCAACCTTTGAAAGCAAAAAATCGGGCTCCATAGCAGCCGATCGACCGCTCCTAAGCCCAATTTCACTGCATTTTGCCTGTTTCTTTGTCCACAATGTAAGAAGAACCTCTTTTGCATTGGCAGACAAAAGAGGTTTCTTTGATGGTGGGACTAACAGGGCCGTACTCGAACTATAAAATATCAGATAACGGCGTCAGCCGCAGGATGAAGAAGATATTTCTTTATCGATTTCGTTATTTTTTATCCCGTATCGGATGTCGGATTACTGTTTTTAGTTTCTCTGGGGTGACCTTTCTGGCATCGCTCAGATAGATCTCATGATGCATCCGTTGGTCAGTAATATCCAACGCATATCCTTGTTTGCTCATAAAGTCATGCATTAATTCTATGGTCGCCGGCTCGTTATCATAAGAACCGATATGCATACACTGAACGCACAGACCCTCATCGTAGGTGAGAAATTCAACTTTAGAAAAGTCAGTTTTCTTTTTCTTTGTTGCTTCCTCGATTGCCCACTCAAAATCGTCTTTTGTTACAAAATCAGGAAGCCGAATGACGGATATCCATTTGAAGTTTTCCTTATGAGCATAATCGATACCATCTATTCCTTCCTGCCACCAGAAGCCTTCCAGCGGTGGTACAACGTAATCGAAATATCCTTCAATTTGGTGATTGCCTTTTTTGCTCATTTTGATAGTAAAGGCAATTCCATAGAGAAGACCAATTGACTGTTTATATTCTCCGTCTTCGATATTTGGATCGCCCTGACCGCGGACGGCTATGTAATTCATGCTCGGAACAGTGATAAGACTCGGCTTGTTCTTTGGCATATAGAATTCTTTGTATTCTTTTTTATAGTCAAAAGCCATAATTATCGTCTCCTGTATTACAAGTATTTTCTTAAAGGCCCATTGGCATAGTTTAGTATCTTAATTATACTTCCCAACAGATGGAAAATCT
>JAFVEJ010000209.1 GCA_017476085.1 Alphaproteobacteria bacterium | reverse complement strand
CACATTATATCTTAAAGGCCGGCCCAACCTGCGCCGTGTTTGCTTATTAATAGACAGCCGCCATGGAATCAAAAAAGCCGATGAAAACGTTATGACCATTTTGGATAAAGCGGCTGTCATCTATCAGGTCGTTTTAACAAAAACGGATAAAATTTCTGACAGTGCCTTACAAAAAACAATATCTCAGGTACAAAAAGCTCTTGAAAAACATACGGCAGCTTACCCCGTTTTATTCCCGACCAGTTCCGAAACAAAGAATGGAATACCCGAACTGCGCGCCGAATTGGCAACATTGACTTTCTGGTATCTTTCCTTGTATTTAGCGTCGTCTTCTTTTATCATAAAAACGTTTTTTTTACGGATATTTTTTATGTTCAGACTCGCTGCGACCTTTCTTTTAGTTTTGTTTCTGACGGCTTGCGGCCATACGGGGCTTGAGCATGCCAAAATGATTGAGGCCGTTAAAAA
This sequence comes from Alphaproteobacteria bacterium, assembly GCA_017476085.1. The sequence goes on along the minus strand of JAFVEJ010000209.1, from coordinate 4,731 downwards.
CAACGACTTCGAAAGTGCGGAAAAAATTGCGGCAAACGAAGATTTTTATACAGATAAACCGTCTTTATTGGTTCGTTATGTTGAACTGGGATCTTTGCATTATCTGAAAGGCGAATACTATCAGGCGCTGCAAAATTTCGACAAGGCTCACAAATTATCCAAAGAATTATATACCAAAAGCGTTTCCAAATCCGTTGCCGCACAAGTCGTCGGAGACGGAGTTGTGCCCTATGCCGGTGAAAAGTATGAACTTTCCTTGCTGCGGTTTTATCAGTCAATAACGCATTACCGTTTGTATGAACAAGGCTTTTACGAATCTTATACCGTAAATGATAAAGAAACCGGAACCGAAAAAGTTATTGAACAAAAAAAACTTTCCGAATCCGAAAAACGGCTGCATTACAACGCCGCCCGCGCTTCCATTTTGGATTGGAACAGTCTGTTGACGGCTTACACGAATGAAACCGACGATAAAAAAGTTTTCAAGCAGGATATGCTTGCGAAAACATACGGCGCGGAAATTCATGATATCTACGGATCGGGCGGAGATAAACAAATCGCGCGACAGTTATACAAAGACGTTCAAAGATTACTAACGTCCGTTTACGCCGATTACGAAGCCTATACGGGCGAAAAAAAAGAAAAATTGTCAAAATATGCCGAACACAAGGGAAAAGATTTATTTGCCGCGGCACCCAAAAAAGAAAACGTCAAATTTGTTTTAAAAGCCGGAATTATCACTCCGAAAATTGCGGAAAAAATTGAGTTCTACATTCCTCTTGCCGCTTTTTTGGTCGCCGGCAGCAAAAAAGATACAAAAGATTGCTTGGGCATGATTTTGCCCGGACAAAAAATTTCTTTTGAAATTCCGGCGATACAAAAGCCTGAAAAGATTAAAGACTATAAAATTATCGTCAAAGATCGCAACGGTAAAATTTTAACTGAAAAAAACATGGTGCTGACAGCGCCCGTTTCGGAAACGGCTTATCGGGAATTTCAACGCCAGCGCGGCGGATTAATCGCAAAGAAAGGAGCGCGGCTGACAACGAAATATGTAACGGCCATTATTACCGCCTGCGCTATTTATAAACATAACGATTTTTCCTCATGGTTAGCGGCTTATGCCATGTTCGCCGCAGAAGCCAAACTGATTGAAGCGTCCGAATACGCCGACATACGTTATTGGGGATTATTGCCCCATGCCGTTTTTCAGCAATCCGCCGCCTTAAAACCGGGAAATTATACAGGAGAAATACACTCTGACGGAACCCTCTTAAAAACCTTTACGTTTACCGTTCCCAAATCCCGTCCGGCTCTGATTGACCTGAATTTGCCGAACGGATAGAATTAAAGAGCTTCACTGAAGAAAGGACATCTTATCTATGAAAAAGATTTTGGCAGCGTTTTCGGCAATTTATATGTTGTCGGCATGTGCCGCTTTTCAAACCGATTATGTTGTCAAAGAAAATTCGGAACATTCTTCGTTTGCTCCGGCATGGACGGTTCAGTCCAGAGCATACAGAATAGATTCATACGCCCAAACCAAGCAATTTCTTTATTTTGTCGGAGAAGCAAACGATCCCAAGCAACGTTTATGTCTGAAAAACGCGGAAAAAGACGCCATACAAAAAACGGCGTCCGATGCCGCGCAAAAAATTATGCGTCGCTTTGAACGAAACAAAACCGAAAACGCTTTGATTTCTTCGGAATTGAAAAACAAACTGGAAAAAAATATTTTAGTTAATCTGCAGGAAAGCGTTATTGCCGGGAAATATTGGGAAAAACGGGATTATCTGAAAGAAAAGGGAGCTAAAAGCAACTATACGACTTACAAATGCAATGTTGTCAACAAAATCAAAAAATCCGATTTAGCCGAAACACTGGAGGCCAGCAAAACCAAAGCAACAAAAGCGCTGTCCGCCAAAAACAAAACGGCGGCGGACAAGGCGATTGACGCTTACATTGCAGAGTTAAAAAGGTGAAAAACAACCGTTGGGAAAGGGTATGCTTATGAAAAAACGGGGATTTTTAATGACTGTTTTTTTAGCGATTGTCTTGCAGGCTTGTGCCGCAACAGCCGCAACCAAAACAGACGCGGCGACACAACCCAAATGGGTCAATAATCCGTCTGCCGCTTGTACCAAAAGCGAAATGTGCGCCGTCGGAACGGGAGCGAGCATCAAACGGGCACAGACTGACGCCAGAAATCAAATCGCCAAGATTTTTGAATCCAAGATCAAATCATCTTTCGAAACGACATTCATTGACGAAAATGACACCTCTTATTCAAAGGTGAAAGATTACATTTCCGATGAATCGGAAGTGATTTTGGAATCTGTTGAAATCAAAGAAACATACGAAACGCCGACAGATGTTTACGCTTTAGCCGTTCTGAACAAACCGACGGCCACCCGCATCACCAAACAGGACATCGACGCTTTGGATCAAAAAATGCAGCTCTTGTTGAAAGAAGATACGCCTGCCGCCGCCGTTCAGTTGGAAAAACTGTACGAAGAACGCCGCGGTTATAACAGACGCTACACCGTTCTGACCGGCCATCCGATGCCCGAGCAGGTCACTTATGATCAGGTTTACGGCAACAAAAAAGACCGTATCGGCAAACGCCATATTTTTCTGACCGTTGACGGCAAACCCAATGCTTCCTTTGATCAGGCGGTACGTTCCGTTTTGAAAGAAAACGGCTATACGTTTGCTGCGTCCGCTTCCGAAGAAACACCGAAAGTCACCATTTCTTTCGAAGAGGAAGAACAGTATATGAAAGTAAAAGGCTTTGTGAAATACGCCTATCATTTCACGATGAAAGCCCCGGATAAAAAAGGAAAAATGATTGATGTTCTGGCAACGACGATTGAAGAATCGGGACGTAACCAGCAGCAGGCTTTTAAAAACGCTTTAACGTCTTTAAAGACCTACATTCAGGAAAATATTTTAAACTTAAACTTCTAAAAGGAACCGAAAAATGAAGAAATCTCTACTTGTTTTAGCTTTTGCCGCTTCGTTCGCCCTGTCGGGCTGCGCCGATTTCAAGGCCGAACGTTTAAGTACGGCGGAAGGTGATGAAAAAGCGATGAGCATCACGGATGAATGGCTGCAAACCGATACGGAAAACACCGTTAAAGCCGTTTTAAAACAGTTGGACAGCCACCGTGGATTCCAACGCTATCTGAATGCGTTAGGCCATCCGCCTAAAATGTTTATCGCCGAAGTACAGAACGAAACATCGGAAGCATATTTTCCGATTGACGACCTGAATGACGAATTTTTGAATGAAGTTTCCGCTTCAGGCGATTTCACTTTAATTGACGCGAAAGCCCGCGACAGAATCTTAAAAGAAATTCAATACCAAAACGACGGCATGGTCAAAACTTCCGATATCAGAAAAATCGGAAAAGCGACAGGTGCCGAATTGTTGATGTTTGGAGCCGTTCGTATGAATCCGAAAACTTTAAACGGCAAAACAATCAAAGAATATTCCGTCAACCTGCGCTTGACCAATATCGAAACGGGCGAAGAAGTCGGCCGCGTTCGCTATAAAACATCCAAATACTCCAAACGCGGCGGTTTCGGTTGGTAAAATTTATCTTTAACAAAAAAGCTTCCGGCCTTTCCGGAAGCTTTTTTTATCAAGGATTTTCATTATGAAAACATTTATCCGGTTCTTCTTTTGGGTGTTGGTTTTATCCGCTTCGGATTTGCAAGCGGCGGACGGATTTTTCGTCCGGCCTTTAAGTCCGGAATTGAAAAAGCGGATCACGGGCATTTCTTTTCCGTATGAACCCGCGGAAATTTCTTACGACGATTTGGTTGACATTCACGTTTTGCATTACAACTTTAACAATCAGGTGCAAAAAGGACGTCTGATCTGCAACAAAAAAATCGGGCAAAAAGTTCTGGCCGTTTTTAAAAAGCTGTACGACAACGCGTATCAAATCGAAAAGATCCGGCTGATCGAAGACTATAAAGGCGATGATGAAGCGTCAATGCGCGACAACAACACGTCGTGTTTCAACTATCGCAAAATCGCCGGTTCGGACAAACTGTCCAATCATTCGTTCGGGTTGGCTCTGGACATCAATCCGCTTTACAACCCGTATGTTAAACGAACGAAAACGAAAACCGTCATTTCTCCCGAAACGGCGGCCGACTACGCGGACAGGAGAAAGAGGATTGTTTATAGCCGGCAGTACTAGGCGGCCAGCTTATATTCAAAACCGTGGCAAGTGCCGGTGAACATTCGCTTGCCGTAGTGATAGGCCAGCGGCGTCATAAACGGCAGAGGTTTCCAATCACCGTCATCCAACGGAACAGTCGCAAACACCGCCGCGCCGTCCGTTTCCTTCATAAACAACGAATCGGCATAGTTGGAATGAACGTACAGCAACTCCCCGTCGTAAAGCGTCAGGTTCAACTTATTGTTCGGTGCCAATCCGCCGATCAATTCGTCAATCAGAGCGAAGCGCTCCCTTGCCGTCAGTTCCCGATTTAACGCGGATTGGCGTTGATTGACCTGATCAACCAGATAATACAAAATCCGTTCGCTGTCGGTGGAGCCTTCCTGCGCGGCGGCATAAGCATCCGTCTTTGTCCCGTCGAAAATCGTGCCGTTATGCGCCAATGTCCACGCCCGATTCAGGTTGTCGCGCAAAATAAACGGGTGCGAATTCGCGTATTCCATTTTGCCGACCGTTGCCAGCCGGATATGCGCCAACT
>JAFVEJ010000208.1 GCA_017476085.1 Alphaproteobacteria bacterium | reverse complement strand
TAGCCGACGTTGTCCAAATCGTTGTGCTTTCCGCCGGCACGCACGCATTTCTGGTCGGAAGCGGCGCGAACGTAAGGTCTTTTTTCCATACCCGTAAAGATGTTTTTAAACTGCACCATGCCGGAATTGGTGAACATCAGCGTCGGGTCGTTGTGCGGCACCAAAGAGCTGGACGGCACGATTTCGTGGTCGTTTTTGCGGAAATAATCCAAGAAAATGAGCCGAATTTCGCCGGTAGTCATCATAAGCTTTATGTCCTATGGTTAAAAGTTAATCCTGTTGGCTTGAGTTATAGCGCAATTTTCATCAGGAAACACCTTTTTTTACACTTTAAAGTAAAATATTTATACGAAGTGTTGACCTTGTTTTTCAAAAACCGTATTTAGAAGAAAGACAAATAAAGGAAACGGCTATGGCTTTATTGAAAATTTTAGAAGTTCCGAACCCGCTTTTGAAAAAGAAAAGTGCACCCGTCGCGGAAGTGACGAACGAAGTGCGCAAATTGATGAACGATATGCTAGAAACAATGTACGACGCGCCGGGGGTCGGACTTGCCGCGCCGCAAGTCGGTATTTTACAGCGTATTGTCGTCATTGACGTCACGCGAGATAACGAACAGAAACACCCGTATAAAATGATCAATCCGGTTATAACCGCTCATTCCGAAACAACGCTTATGCACGATGAAGGCTGCCTTTCCGTTCCCGAACAGTACGCCCCTGTTGAACGTTTTGAAACGGTAACGGTCGAATATACGGACGAAAACGGAAAAAAACAGACGCTTTCCGCCGACGGATTGCTGGCGATCTGCATCCAGCACGAATTGGAACATCTGGACGGCACGCTGTTCATCGACCATTTGTCCAAAGTCAAACGCGACATGATTGTGCGTCGCGTGGAAAAAGAACGCCGTTGGAAAAATGCCCATTCGGAAGATGAGAAATAATGTTTTTATTTCTTCTTTTTCTGTTTCCGACGCTTGTTTCCGCTTTTATTGAATCGCAAACAGCTCCGTTTTTATCGGAAAATGATATATTTTCCTTTGATTATTTCAGATATTTTTTCTCTTTTTTTATCGTCGGTATTTTTCCTTATTGGTATTTTTTCAAACTGACAAACAAAAAGACAATCGTAATTACCGTTTCTTTTATCCGTTATTTCGTTGTTTTTTCTGTATTTTTCTGTTTTATTTTAACCGGACATATGCCCAAAAACGATCTTTTATTGTCCTGTTTTGACACGAACGTCAAAGAAATTTTTGAATTTATAAGCACCCTTCCGTTAAAAATTGTCTTATTTTCCGCCGGATACTGGCTGATTTACGTTTTCCTTATCTTGAAAACCCGAATACGCTCTCCGGAAGAAAAAAAAAGCGATTTTATTTTTTATCTTTTATGTTTTACGGTTTTCAGTGCATTCGGCATAGTGACGCAATTTGACAACAACATTTTCTATTGGTCTGTCAAAGCATATGACAACTATCGGAAAATTACAGTCAAAACTTCGAAAATAGAACGGCATTATACGAATAAAGCCGTTACTGTCAAGAATACGGCTCCATCCTTAAAACGAACGATCGTTATTATCATCGGAGAAAGCGAAACTGCTGACGTTTTCAAAGAACATCTGCCCCAATTTTACGATCTTTTGGGAAAAGAAAAAAACAATTTGATTATTATACCTGAAGCAGAAACAACCAGCACACAAACAATAGCCGTTTTAGAAAAACTTTTTTTCATTCGAAAGTCGGAAACAAAGAAAATATTCAATCTGCTCAATGTTTATAAAACAGCCGGTTTCAAAACGTTCTGGCTTTCCAATCAGTACAAAAGCGGTCAATTTGACGATTTTATCTATGTTATGACAAAACCGATTTCTTTTCGAAAATATTATAATTATTTTGATTTCAACAATCTATTCATATACGGATAGGATCAATATGATGAAGTCTTGTTAGAAGGATTAGAAAACGCTTTAAAAGATCCTGCTGAAAAGAAAATCATTTTTATGCATCTTTTGGGTTCTCACAACGATGCTAAAAACCGTTATCCGGATACTTTTCATTCTCCACTGGTCGATAAAAAAGAAAAAAAAAGTTATTCCGCAACGGAACATTATAAAAACGCCGCTGCTTATACCAATACCTTTTTAGCAAAAGCTCTTCTGACTCTTAAAGATCAAAAAGAACCAACCGCCGCCATCTACTTTTCAGATCATGGAGACGATCCTGTTGTTCCGTTTGCACGGAATTACAACAAAATTAAAGGTGTTCCCTTATTTTTCTGGCTTTCAAAAAAATATCAGAAGCAGTTTCCGAATCAATTCAAAAACTTAAACTGCCTGCAATACGTTTATTTCTCAAACCTGCCTTATCTTTTCAATCAAGTCATCGGGGTTGATATCATCGATATATCGGCTTCATCGGAAATCAAAGCCTGCTTTGCAAAGGAGGAAAACAAATGAAAACCGTTTTTATGGGCACGCCCGATTTCGCTTTGGAAGCGTTAAAGGCTCTGCATCAGTATCATGAAATCGTCTGTGTTTATACGCAGCCGCCCAGACCGAGCGGCAGAGGGCATAAATTAACGCCGTCACCCGTTCAGCAGTATGCCGAAGAAAACGGGATTCCCGTACGTTGTCCGCCGACGTTGAAACCACAGGAAGAAAAAGACGCTTTCTGCGCTTTAAACGCCGATATAGCTGTCGTCGCCGCTTACGGACTTTTACTGCCGAAAGCCTGCTTGGACGCTTTCAAATACGGCTGCATCAATATTCACGGTTCGTTATTGCCTCGGTGGCGAGGCGCCGCACCGATTCAGAGGGCGATTATGGCGGGTGACAGGGAAACGGGCGTTACGCTGATGAAAATGGATGTCGGAATGGACACCGGCGATATGCTTTTGCAACGAAGCTTCCCGATTGAACGAAAAGACACCTCCGAAACCGTTTTCAATAAAATGGCGGCTTTGGGCGCCGAAACGATGCTTGAGGGACTGGAACTGATTGAACGGGGCGAACTGACCGCCACGCCTCAACCGGCCGACGGCGTTACGCACGCGGCAAAAGTGATGAAGGAAGAAGGACTGATTTCCTTAGATATGCCGGCCAAAGAACTGGACTGCAAAATTCGCGGGCTTCTGCCGTGGCCGGGGGCTTGGTTTTTCTATAACGGAGAAAGGATTTCCGTTTTGGATGCCAATCCCGTGGAAAAGGATTTCAACCGTCCCGCCGGAACGGTTTGCGACGATTTGACGGTTGCCTGCAAAACGGGCGGATTAAAACTGAATGTTTTGCGCCGCGATGGTAAAAAAGCGTTGCCCACCTCTGAATTTTTGCGCGGTTTCGACATTCCGCAAGGAGCCGTCCTGAATGCCGCGTTATAAAATCACGATCGAATACGACGGCACGGATTACGCCGGTTGGCAACAACAAAAAGACGCGCCTTCCATTCAGGAGGAACTGCAAAAAGCGGCGTTTAAATTTTTGGCCGAAGACGTTGTTATCACCGGCGCGGGGCGAACGGATGCCGGCGTTCACGCTTTAGGGCAGGTCGCGCATTTTGACACGGTAAAGACGCTTGAACCGTTCAAACTCTGTCAGGCGTTCAACGCACATTTGCGCCCTCAACCGATTTCCGTTTTAAATGCCGAGATCGTTCCTGACGACTTTCACGCCCGTTTTAACGCGAAAAAACGCTTTTATGTGTACAAGATTTTGAACCGCCGTTCCCGTCCGGCCTTGTACGTCAACCGGATGTGGTGGGTTCATCAGCCTCTTAATGTCGAAAAAATGCAAGACGCGGCGCAAGTGTTGATCGGAAAACACGATTTTTCGACGTTTCGCGCCGCGGCCTGCCAAGCCAAATCACCGGTCAAAACGCTGGACGAAATCCGAATCGAACGTTACGGCGAGTTTATTTTCTTTTATTTCAGTGCGCGGTCTTTTTTGCACCATCAGGTCCGCAACATTGTCGGCACGTTGAAACTGGTCGGCGAGGGCGTCTGGACGAAACAAAACGTTATTGACGCCCTTGAAGCCAAAGACCGTAAAGCCGGCGGACCCACCGCCGCTGCGGAAGGCCTTTATTTTGAAAAAGTTTTCTATTGATTTTCCTTTATTAGTGCTTTTAGCAAAAATTTTTGCTATCCTTAAATAAAGAATTTTAAATAGTTTTCAACGATGGATCTGATCGCCTTTTTAAACCGACGCAAAACTTTGTTCAATTCCGGGGATACTGCCGGATTGAATGCTCTGGAACATGAAGCTCTGTTTTACATAAAAGAGTTTTTGAGCAATAAAATCTCTGCGGAAACAGATACGGCTCCTTTGTTTTATTCTTTTTTCAGAACATTTTCTCAAACTGAAAATACTCAGCTGAAAGATGCGTGTGAAAAAGCACTGCAAAAATTACACCCCTTTTTAAACCGCTTTGATGAGGAAAACAGACTAACCCGTTTGGATGATCTGAACAAAGAAACGGCGGAATACAATTTAACGGCTCTGTCCGCGTTTGAACGATTAAATCCTTTTGAATTAAAAGAAAAAGATCAACTGAAATTTCCCGTCTTTTCTGATCTGTTCAGGTTAGTCAACAACATAGAGATTACAGATTCAAATGGTCAAAACAATGCTTCGGCTTATGTTCAATTTATAGACACACTGATCGAATCCGCTCGACTGCAAACTTTTATGAAGCTTAGCATATATACGGATAAAATCACTGAAGATCTTTATCTTTCAGATTTATGTCAAAATATGGAAATCGGTTTAGTTTCTATGTTTATCACAGATCGTGTTCCAACAGATATGCCCGGCGATAAAACAAAAGATCAATTGCTGTTAGAATATCAAAAATTGTTAAGCTCGATATAAGGATCAAAAAAAACAATGGCAAAACTTTCATTAAAACAAGAAACCGTAGAAGCTTTTGCAGCCAACGCCACACAAAAAGCGGCTATGATACAGCGCCGTGTTTCGCAGAAAAAAAATGATGTCATTGAAGCTGTTCCTTTATTGAACAGAATGAAGGAAAAAATCTCTTCCTTTGATCAGAAAATGACTGATAAATTCGGTAAAAACTATACAAAAACCCGCAATATTTTAATGGGCGTCGGCAAATTTTATATTGCCGGACAAATCGGCGGACCGGCTTTAGTCGCTTTAGGAACGATTAATGCCGTCAAAGCTGTAAAACCCTTAATAAAAGAGGCGGAAGAACAACGTAAAGAAGGAAAAGTATCCGGCCTGATTGATTATATGAAAAAAAATCCGAAAGATACGGCCAAAACCCTCCTTTCGGCTTCTTTAGGAGCAGCCGTCATTGCTTGCGGTTTAAACGGTGCTCTTACCGCAAAACAGGTTATGCGCGCAGGCGTTGCAGCATTAGTCGTCACGCCGGAAGTCCAAACATTGGCTTCCACGGCAAAACAATGGACGCATGGTAAAGCAACATTCAAAGATGTCGCCCGGGAAGCGGCAACCGTCAGTTTAAGTATGGGCGCTTTCGTTGCGGGCAGCAATTGGAGTCACGGCAGTACGGACAACAGCTTTTCAGACCATGGAACCGCTTCTGTATCTTCTTCAGCGAACATGGAAATTTCCCACGATATCGCCGTTCCGATTTCCAAAGCGGATAAAAATCCTCTTCGCCCGAAGGCGACAGGATTGCAGATGGCGCTTTTAAAACAAGATTTGCAAAAAGAAACTCTTTTAACCAAAGCTGCTTTTCAGAAAAAAGTCTCGGACAAAAGCAAATAATTAAACAGCAAACTGACTATTGTATAAATTGGCGTAAAATCCGTTTTTCGCCAACAGTTCTTCGTGCTTTCCCTGTTCAATGATTTGTCCGGAATCCATAACCAGAATCAAATCAGCCTTTCTGATTGTTGACAGGCGATGGGCGACGACAAAGCTTGTCCTGCCCTGCATCATTGCGTCGAACGCTTTCTGAATCCGCGCTTCCGTTCTGGTATCGACAGAGCTTGTCGCTTCATCCAAAATCAACATAGAAGGCAAAGACAGCATCGCCCGCGCAATGCACAGCAGCTGTTTTTGTCCTTGTGAGATATTTCCGCCGTCTTCGGTAATTTCCGTATCGTATCCTTTCGGCAGCCGCTTGATAAAGCTGTCAGCGTGGGCAGCCACGGCGGCCGACACGATTTCATAGTCGGAAGCGTTCGGCTTGCCGTAAGCGATATTTTCCCGCACCGTTCCGGCTTTCAGCCAGGTATCCTGCAGCACCATTCCGAACGAAGACCGCAGACTGTCTCGCGTGATATTTTGCACATCATGACCGCTTACAATGATTTGCCCTTTGTTTACGTCATAGAACCGCATCAACAGGTTGATCAACGTCGTTTTGCCGCATCCCGTCGTGCCGACGATCGCTATTTTCTGTCCCGCCCGAACGGACAGGTTCAATCCTTCAATCAGCTTGACATCAGGCAGATAGGAAAAAGAAACATCTTTCACTTCGACGGAACCGTCCGCTTTGCCCACAACAACAGCGTCGGCAGCATCCGGCGTTTGCGGCGGCGTATCGATAACATCAAACAACCGCTTCGCTGAAGCCAGAGCGCTTTGCAGTTCGGCGATTACGCCTGAAATTTCGTTAAACGGCTTTGTGTATTGATTGGCGTAGCTTAAAAAGCAGGACAGCTGCCCGACAGTCAAAGCGCCGACAACAGCCGTTAAAGCGCCGACAATGCCGACAAGCGTATAGACAACGCCGTTCACAAATCGTGTACAGGGATTTGTCATCGAAGAAAAGAACAACGCTTTCACGCCGCATTTTTTCAATCGGCCATTGATTTCTTCAAAACGTGCAAATGCCTCCCCCTCATAACCGAAGGCCTTAACCAACTTCATATTTCCGATTGTTTCTTCAATTAAAGAAGTCATTTCGCCGCGTGTTTCGGATTGAATTTTAAAGAATTTAAACGACCGCCGCGCAATAAAATTCGCAACCAGCAAAGACAACGGCGTAACGAACACAACCAACAGCGTTATTTTTACGTTGATCACCAACATAAAACCAATCGTGCCGAAAATCGTCACTGCTCCCGTGAACAACTGCGCAAAGCCCATTAACAATCCGTCAGCGATCTGTTCGGCATCAACGATCACACGACTCAAAATATCGCCATGCGGCGTGGAATCAATAAATTTCAGCGGCACGTTTTGCAGCTTTTCAAAAGCTTTTTCCCGTATATCACGAACCATTAAGTATGCGATTTTATTTGTGCAAAGCCCCATCAGCCATTGCGCAAAGGAGCCTCCCGCCGTCACTGCCGCAAAACGAACCAAAATGTGTTTCAAAAAAACAAAATCAACTGTTCCTTTGCCAATAATTCCGTCGATTGCCCGCCCTGTCAGCACAGGCGCATATAACGTCAGACAAACGCTGATAACGGCGAAAACCAAAGCTAAAACCAAATAAAACAAATGCGGTTTTGAAAAAGAAAGAAGACGCTTCAACAGCCCCGAATTTTTCATACGGCATCCTCCTTTTCCGATTGGGAAAGGCAAATTTCGTGATAAACCGAACAGTTGTTTATTAATTCTTCATGCGTTCCGATACCGACTGCTTTACCATCGTCCAAAACGACAATAAAGTCGGCATTCCTGATTGTTGATACACGCTGAGAAACAAGAAAAACGGTTATTCCCCGCGTTTCCTGTTTAATCGCCTTGCGCAGTTTTGCGTCCGTCGCAAAGTCCAACGCCGAAGCGCTGTCGTCCAAAATCAAAATTTCCGGCTTTCCCACCAAAGCGCGGGCGATTGTCAGGCGTTGGCGCTGTCCCCCGGAAAGATTTTTTCCGCCTTGTTCAATCATCGTATCCAACTGTCCGGGCTTGGATTGAACAAAATCCTCTCCCTGCGCGATTTTCAACGCAGCCCATAACTCGTCATCAGAAGCGTCCTGTTTGCGCCAACGCAAATTATCACGAATCGTTCCTTTGAATAAAACGGCTTTTTGCGGAACAACACCGATTTTTTGACGCAGAGATGCAAAAGTAAAATCGCGCACATCCGTACCGTCGATCAGCACTTTTCCGCCTGTCGCATCATAGAAACGCGCGATCAAATTCACTAAAGTCGATTTTCCAGCGCCCGTCCCGCCGATGATGCCGACAGTCGCTCCTGCCGGAACATTAAAGGAAATATGGCTCAAAGCTTCGGCTTCCGATTTTTGATAGGAAAAAGAAACATTTTCAAAACCAACACGCGGCTTATCCGGATAGGGCACGACTGTTTCCGTTTTTTCCGTTACGGACGGCAACAGCTCAAAAACTTCGTTAATTCGCAGAGCGGAAGCGGAAGCTTTTGTAAATGCGATAATCAGATTCGCCAAAGCGATCAAAGCCAACAGGATTTGCGACATATAATTGACCAAAGCAATCACTTCGCCCTGACTTAAATTGCCTATATTCACCTGAATGCCGCCGCCCCAAATCAAAGAAATGATAGCGGCATTGACGACAATATAAGTAGCCGGATTCAGCAGAGCTGATATTTTCCCCGCAAAAATCTGCTCATTCATCAGAGTCGCGCATGTTTTGTTAAAATCTTCGATTTCATTTTTCTGTTTTGAAAATGCCCGTATCACGCGCACGCCGGCCAAATTTTCACGCGTCAGCAACGAAACCCGGTCTAAAACGGCTTGAATGCGGCGATAGTACGGAATGGAACGGGCCATCACAAAATAAATCACCGCTCCGATCAACGGTGTGGCAATCAAAAAAATCACGGCCAGTTTGACATTGACACAAAACGCCATAATCACGGCGCCGACCACAATAAAAGGAGAACGCAAAAACAGACGCAAAACCAGATTGACACCGGATTGCGCCTGATTGATATCGCCTGTTAATCTGGTTATCAGAGACGGCGTTCCGATCTCATCAATTTCCGTATAAGACAACGAACAAACATGCTTAAACAAAGCCGTTCTCAACGCCGTTCCGAATCCCATAGACGCTTTAGCAGCAAAGTATTGCGCCGTTAAAGAGCAGATCAGCCCCGCCAACCCGAAAAAGATCATTACTCCGCCCATTTTATAAATATAAGCAGTATCATGATTTTTAATTCCCGTATCAATGATGGCGGCAGTAATCAAAGGCACTATCAATTCAAAACAGGCCTCTAAAAATTTAAACAAAGGCCCGATAACACACTCTTTTTTATACTCTTTTAAAAAACGAATCAGCTTGAACATTTCTTCATTCCGTTTGTGTCAGCTTCTTCGTACACGTCAGAGAACATAAAAACAAGAAAAAAGCGGAGTTTCCTCCGCTCTGTTACTTTTAACGACCGCCGCGGGCTTTTAATACCGACTGCGCCAACACAACTTCTTTACCGGATTCTTTTACAGCGCGCGAACGGGAATGACCGGCGACCATTTTCATCACCTGCCCTAATTCGTCGGGATCTTTGACGGTGATTGTCGGGAAACACTTGTCGGATTTATCTGTGATACGATTCTTTTCCCCATTCATCACATGAATAACAAACACGCGATCCAAAGCGCCTTTTTCCTGAAAATAATCACGAACGGCTTCAACCATATCACGGTCAGTGCCGTTTTTAGCCAGACTGTCGCCCATAACCAAAACAGGCCCGCCCTGTTCAAACGCCCTTTCCAGAAAACCGGATTTTTCCACACCGTTGCGTTTGCTTTGATTTTTGGAACGGATTTCCATAGATCCCGTCGGTTCCACCGTATAGAACAAAGCGCCGTTCGGATTTTCGGGAGCCTTATCATTCTTTGTCCCGTCGGGATTTTTGCCTTCCATTACATATTTCATCCGTTGATCGACAAAGGCGAACATCTCTTTTCCTTTTTCCGGCGACGACTCCATAAATTCCGCCAGATTCAAATAGCTCAGGTGTTTTTTGTACTCCGCCAGAATATGCCCGCGGGCTTCAGGCCAGCGTTCGAATATTTCTTCTTTCAGCGCCATAACGCTTTCACCGACATAGCGTTCGAATTTTTGTTCCTTAAAAGCATCTTCTTCGGAAGCGGAGCGGCGCAAAACCGTTGTTTCCCCGTTTTCGACCAGCAAACGACCGTGTCCCGCCACGGCGGAAGCATTTTCAAAATCCTTGACGCCGCCCAATAAATCATAGAAAGCGCCGTCGGGAACCTTTTTCCCCGTCACGTCATTCACACGAACGTCCGCCCAATGCCGGCCGGTTACGATATAAAAAGCGCTGCCGGACTTCGGCAGATCTGTCAAAGCGCGGCGGATATCCGGCTGCATATAGCACGCCGGCATTTCGGTTTCCGCTTTGTTTTGAGCGGCATAAGCGGCGTTTCCTTCCAAACATGAAGTCTTGTCCAAATCAGTAAAAACACATACGGGTTTTTGATCGGCTTGTTTCAACAAACGCGTTAAGTTTTGGCGGGAAGAGGAATCCATTGCAGCGTCCTTTCAAATTTTGTCTAATTTTTGCACAAAAGACTCTTTTTATCAACGTTAAATTTTTTTTAAGTCCAAAGAGTCAGACTCGATTAAAACAGAACGGAGTCTTAATGACGCAAAATCATTCCAAAAGAACGGCCGCCGTCGCTTTGAATCATGATCCGCAAAAGGGCGGCATCCCGACCGTTGCCGCCAGCGGCTACGGTCATTTGGCCGAAAAAATTCTGGAATTGGCTTTTGCTTCGGGCATCAAAGTTCGACAAGACGCCGATTTAGCTGAAATTTTAGCCGCGTTGGATATGGACAGCGAAATCCCGCCGGAAGCTTTTGCCGCCGTAGCTGAAATTCTGTCTTATGTTTATGAATGCAACGTTTCCGTTGAAAAAGGATTTTCTCTCTTATGACGTATCTGCAAATTCAAGCTGAAGTCGATAAAGCCGATGCCTTATTAAACACTGCCGCAGATTTAATAAACGGCGGCCATATCGTCAGCATTGCTTCTCTGAATGAAATTGTAAATAATATCTGCAGCTTGATCAAAGAAGAAGGATACGCTCATTGTCAGGCACTTAAACCCATTCTCATCCATTTATCGGATCAAATGGATCAAATTCGAATCGTTATGGAAAATCAATTGGAACTCTATATAACCGAAGGATAATCCCTATGGAACATGAAGCCTCTTTTTTATCCGCTTTGCTGGGACTTGTTTTTGTTCTGGGCATTATCTTTTTTATTTCTTATCTGTTTAAACGATTCGGATCGCATTTGATCACGGGAATGCCTGCCGTCGGAAAAAAATCAGAAATCAACATATTGGACATCCGCATTGTCGATCCTAAAAATCGGCTCGTTTTATTCCGCTGCCGCGATAAAGATTATTTGGTTTTGACCGGAGAAACCAATTGTGTCATAGACTCTTTTGCTGTTCCGGAAAATCAGGAGACCGTTCATGCCGACGCTTAAAAAAATTTTGTTTCCGATTTTACTGACTTTTCTAACGACTGTCCCTGCGTGGGCACAAAGCGTCAACATTGATCTGGGCGATTCCGGCGGATCATCAACGGCGCGTATTGTTCAGCTGGTTTTACTGCTGACCGTCTTGTCCGTTGCCCCCAGTATTCTGGTTATGATCACGTCCTTTACCCGAATCGCGATCGTTTTTTCCATCACGCGCCAAGCGCTCGGTACTTCACAAACGCCGTCCAATATGATTTTGGTTGCTCTGGCTTTGTTTATGACCGGCTTTATTATGACGCCGACTTTTGAAAAAGCATGGAATACCGGCATTTATCCGCTGATCGAGGAAAAAATAGAAACAAAAACGGCCGTTGAACGCACGGTTCAGCCTTTTAAAGAATTTATGCTCAAAAACGTCAGACCGAAAGATTTACAGCTGTTTATGGACTTTTCCAAAACACCGCAAGTCGAAAAACCCGAAGATACTCCGTTAACCGCTTTGGTTCCCGCATTTATGATCAGTGAATTGCGGCGCGCTTTTGAAATCGGTTTTTTGATCTTTGTTCCCTTTCTTATTATTGATATGGTTGTCGCTTCCGTTCTGATGAGTATGGGAATGATGATGCTGCCGCCTTCAATGTTGTCCATGCCGTTTAAGCTGATCTTTTTTGTCGTGATCGACGGGTGGTATATGCTTGTCGGCAGTCTGGTTAAAAGCTTTGCGATTTAGCCCTAAAACGAATAAATAACCGAACCGGAAACCGTTTCTTTGATTAAACGGACGGTTTAATTTCGTTTGCGGCGTCAAACACCCGTTAATACCGATGCGGAATCTTCTTTACTGACAAGAAATCAAACAGCCTTTTCCCATTAAAACTTATAATTCAATGTCGCGGAAAGATTTAAAGATTCTGTTTTCTTGGACAATCTGGTTCCTGCCCAAAAATGCACCTGCAAATTTTGGTTTAAATTTTTCTTAATCCCCAAACCGGCGTTGAAAAAGTCTTTATCCGTATCCGAAGACAAGGAAGAAAAGGTCGTTTTAGTCGTATCTGCCAAGAAATAAGCCGTATTCTGTACAGAATCTCCGCTTACGATGCGAGAATATCCGATATCGGCGGTAAGAACCATTTCAGAAAACGTATATCCCAATGTCATCCCCGGCGAAACACTGACAGATGTTTCACTTGATTCGCTGATTCCCAATGCCATAAAAGCGGAGCCTTTTTCCTCATAGGCATCCTGATGAAGATAATTCACGCTTGCTGCCAAATACGGCCGAACATAAAACGAGTAATCACGATACGGCATACGCATTAAATCATAGCCTACATTAATATCAAATTCCGCAGAATACCCGTTAAAATTCCCGATATTCTTTACATTCAGTCCGGTCAGCTGTAAACGGCGGGTCGATTTATATGTTTGCAGGCCCTCCATTAATATTGTGTTTAACGTCAGTTTTCCGAATCTTGATCCCGTATAAAAACCGGCCCGATAATCTTTTATATAGACTTCACTTCGGCCTTGTTTCAACGAAGAGCTTGCCGCACCGGCCGTCAACCCGATCAGAAGTTGTTCCGAAAATTCATAATCATAACCAAACATCGCCCCGATCGTTTTTGTGTTTATATCGTCTTGTTTCAAAGCGGAATTTCCGTTCTCTTTCGTCCAACCGCCCAAGAGCTGTCCCCAAACCTTTTGATTTAACGGCGCATTTCCGCCTGACCGCCCCCGATAATATCTTCCCCGATATTGCTGCATCGGAACATACGGCTGGCGCACAGAAGCCGCATCCCGCATCATCGTATTCGCGAACAAATGCGTATAAACCTGCGATGCCATTGTCTTTGTCAACGGCAGATGTTCCGCCGGCACCGGCTGCGCCTTTGAACGCAATACATTGATCTGTTCTTTCAAGCCATCGCATGAATAATAATAAAAGCGCTTAAAATCCGACTGTCCTTTGTCAAAATACATTTGATCCAAAAGACGCACTATTTGTTGTTCTTGTGCGGAAAAAGAAACGTTTTGTTCAGAAATACGTAAAAAATTCACCCCCATATCTATTCTGTTGCTTTCTTGAATCGGTGTCACCGCAATAAAATCCGACAGCATAGTTTCCGTTTCAAAATTATTAAAGTTCAATAATGTATTAAAATTGATAACCGTATAAACCTGTCCTGTTTCGTAAGTCTTGTTTTCGTCCGGCACTGCAAACTTACCGCCGGTAATATTAAGAGTATCCACTTGCATAGCCACGGGATCATTGCCGGAGGAAGTCAAAACTATATTTCCTTGGGAATTAAGCGTTTGAATCGTCAAAGACGTTGCCACACCCCCTTGGCTGCTGCTGTTCACAGTACCGTTTATCGTTCCGAAACCCGATATAATGCCGTTGTTTTCAATTGATCCGGAGACACTAAGAGTTACTTCTTGAGAAACAATCATATTTCCGGATGAAGCGATATCAAGTTCTCCCGAAAATTGGCTGTTTCCCGTAATAAAAACAGAACCTTGGTTATTCAATGTTCCGGTAAAACCGCCGTCTTTGTTAAACGAAACCACGTTTTTGTTTGTAAACGTACCGGAAGACGTGAAGTTTCCTTGAATCGGAACATCATTTAAAACCGCCCCCGTTACTGAAAATGTTCCCGCGTTAATAATGTCTCCTTCCGATGTTCCGTTTACTGCCGTTACCGTTCCCTGATTTGTTATCGTATTGTTCAAAGTACCGTCCGCGATTTGAAGAGTTCCGGCCGAATTAACCGTCACGGCTCCATTCATTGTGCCGCCGATTAAAGCAAATGAACCACCGTTTACCGTTACGGCTCCAAGCATACTTCCGGATAAGGCCAAAGTTCCTTCTTCCACAAAAGACGTTCCGGAAAAGGTATTATTTCCCGACAAGATCAAAGATCCGGCCCCTTGTTTTTTCAAACCGACATTCTTATTAAAATACTCGGATTCTTCATCTGAGATAACTTTTTGTGAAATATTATGGCTCCAAGTGCTGTCATATTCTCCGGTATTTACGCTGTACAAAAACTGCTCCAGAGAAGAATCAAAATCGGATGCCGTCAATCTGTCCGCATCAAGATATTTCGGACCTTTAACCGCATCGCCCTCATTAAGCAATCCCTGACCTAACACGTCTTCAAATTTAACCTGATTGCACTGAGTTGTTCCGGAACATGAAAGCTCTTCGTCCGTCCATTCGTAAGTAACGCCCGCATCACTTAAAATAGTGGAAATTTCTGTGTTATTCAAAGCTCCGTCTATATCGGTAAAAAACAAAAAACGAGAATTTCCTTCACCATCGTTCTGAATCATATACGGACTAAGCGTTAAATCTTCTTTCTTAAACGCGGTTGAAAACAAAACATCGGCAATTTGTTTGCCGCCCATATACGGAAAAGCTTCCTGAACCAATGCCGCGGCGCCGGAAACAACCGGCGCGGCCATAGATGTTCCTTCCGAAAAATCATATTGATCGGCCGAATTATCTTCCGGATCGTAAGCAATCGTCGAATACATAGTCCCCGGCGCGGCAAGAGTCCATTTCTGCGCCCCTTGTGCCAAATTGCTATAGCCGCTTATAAAATTTTCATTATTCGGCATTTTTGAAGGATCATACGCCACAACACTGATCACATTATTTTTTAAAGAGGCATCCTTTGCAGGTATGCCTGCCGGAAAAACACTCGGCGATAAAGCCATTTCATTTCCTGCGGAAGCAATAATCAATTTATCTTTTGCCACAAGCTGCTGAGTAATACGCGCATAGTTTTTCGCTTCCTCATCCGAAATACCGTCCTTAACCCAGCTGTTGTTAATGATCTTTACTCCATTATATTTATCATCCAACAATGTTGTCCAGGCCGTGTTCCATGGCATACATACGGAAACATCATCACACTCCTGACCCACATATGTGGAAAACGGCAGAAGAGAAGCTCCATACGCAACGCCATGCATACCGACACCATTTTTGGCTGCCGCGATAATACCGGCCGTATGAGAGCCATGCTCGCTGTAATTTCGATTGTTTTCGGAAAGATACAGAGAACTCAGCTGATCTTTTAAATCATTATGAGTTGCCATCGTTCCACTGTCGATAATCGCAATGACAACGTCTTTTCCCGAAAAACCGCCGTAAGCCGTTCCATCACTCCCCGTATATGCATTATTCGCCCCGATTGAAGTGAAAGCTCCGGCGTTTTTCATATATTCTGTATTGTCCAGATAATCTCCCGAAGCAACATTTGTATATTCGGCAAACACCGGCATTATATATCCGCACAGAAAAAAAGCAGAGAGAAGCAGTTGTTTTTTCATCATCGACTCAAAATTAAAAATGTTTTTTTATTATCCTATCAAAAAGAATATAAAAACTTGTTAAAAAAGCTTTGTGATCATTTTTTGTTTTTGCTGTAAAAGCGCACATCCGTCTGTAAAAAAGACTTGATATGCCGAAACAAACGGTTTAAAAAAGCGATAATGTGGTCTCGTAGCTCAGCTGGATAGAGCAACAGCCTTCTAAGCTGTGGGTCCCGCGTTCGAATCGCGGCGAGATCACCAAAAAACTCCGGCATTTCTGTCGGAGTTTTTTTGTGAGAAAACTCATCGCGAAAGAACGCGGAAAAAGCGTTCGGTGAGCAACGCGAACAGACGCCGCAAGGCGGGGGCGACAGCCCCGAGCGACAGCGAGCAATCGCGGCGAGATCACCAAAAAACTCCGGCATTTTTGTCGGAGTTTTTTTTGTGAGAAAACTCATCGCGAAAGAACGCGGGAAAAGCGTTCGGTGAGCTATTTTATGACAAAAACATATAAGACAGCTCAATAAAAACATTCATCACCGCACAAATATAAGTCATAAACAAATGTTATATTTGTTTACCGTCTGCTGCCGTTAAAATCAGGTGTTTTTAGTGGATATCTTAATCCGATAGTTATATGCTATTGTAGTTCTTTCAGAACTATTTTGCGAATAATCTTCAAAAATACGGATATTTGCGGATTTACTAAAAATCATCCGTTTATAAAGGAAAAACGATTATCGTGAAAAAAATATTTTCGCCATCTTCTTCCGCCGCCTCTTTAGCTCTGCTCCATGGAGACACGCATCATAGAAGACAAAATGGCACTCTGAAAAACGGCGAATTTATTTATTCTTATAATCCTGACGCCTATTACGGTTCCCATTCGGCGGTCAAAGACGCTTTTAACATTTTTAAACGTCCTTATGAACCTCAAATTGCATGGCTGGGACTTGGATCCGGCGCAACGATCTGTTACGCACAGCCCGGAACGAAACATGATGTTTTTGAAATAGATAGTGATATTGTCGATATTTCAAAAAAAACACATATACTTCAGATACTTAGAACATTGCGCGCCGGAAGCTGACATTAAAATCGGTGATGCGCGCATCGAAATTACCAAAGAAACGCCGAAAAAATACGATTTAATTGCCATTGATGTTTTCAGTTCTCATTTCATACCTGTGCATTTAACGACTAAAGAAGCGATTGAAACCTATCGTTCAAAGCTAAAAGAAGACGGTCTGATCTTTTTCCACATCAGTTCCAGAGCTTTTGACGTGGAACCCATTTTGGCCTGAATTGCCCAAGAGATAAATATGGCCTTTATTGTTCGCTTTTTACCGCCATATGACAGCAACTGCCTGATCTGCAACTTTCCTCAATGGGGAGTTTTAGCAAACAGTTATGAAAATAAAGAAATTAAAGCCCTGTTGTCCATGCTTGGTTGGCGGAAAGCTGAAATGAAAAAAGATACGCCGTTATGAACAGATGATTTTCACAATTTGTTATCCGCCCTGCGTCATGGAAGCTTAGTCGTCATAAGCTCCCCGACGCCCGATTTGAACGTCCCGATTGACGTTCACGCACTCGATCAGTCCAAATGAGAACATCAGCGTCAGCATTACCGTTCCGCCGTACGAAATCATCGGCAGCGGCACGCCGACAACCGGCAGCAGCCCCATAACCATGGCAATATTGATAAAAACGTACAGAAACAGATTCATTGTCAGGCCTAAAGCCAACAACCGCCCGAAAAAGCTTGAAGACCTGAAAGCAATCACATATCCGTAAAAAATCAGCGCCAAATAAAGCAGCAGTAAAGAAACAGAGCCGACAAGACCAAATTCCTCAGCCCAAACGGTAAAAATAAAATCCGTATGTTTTTCAGGCAAAAAATTCAGACGGCTTTGCGTTCCCTGCGAAAAGCCCTTGCCGAAAACTCCTCCCGATCCCAATGTAATCTTAGATTGCAAAATGTGATATCCTTTTCCCAAAGGATCTCGTTCGGGGTCTAAAAAAGTAAAAACGCGCTCTTTTTGGTAATCATGCAAAAAACGCCAGCCGATCGGAATGGAAATCAATCCGACAGCACCTAAAGCGGCAAATTTCCACATTTGAACCCCGACTAAAAAGAATAAAGACAATGAAGCGGCCCCCATTAAAACAGCCGTTCCCAAATCAGGCTGTTTTAAAACCAAAACAACCGGCAGCAAAACCATAAAAGACGGAATGATCATATAAGAAATACTGGTAATTTCCTGTTGAGAACTACCATGGAAATAGCGGGCAAGCGCTAAAATCAACGCGATTTTCATCAATTCGGACGGCTGAACCCTGATAATGCCCAAATTTAACCATCTTTGAGCCCCCATCGCGTCGTGACCGAAAAACTCAACGACAAAAAGCATAATTACCGCCGCAATATAAAAGAAATAGGCATATTTCAGCCAAAAACGCAAATCTATCATCGCAACGATAAACGCAACCGCACATCCCAACCAGAAACGCGAAAATTGTCTGCCGGCCCATTGGCTCCAATTTCCGTTTGCAGCCGCGTATAAAACAACAAATCCGGCACTGGCGACCAAAAAGATTAAAAAGATATAACACCAGCTGAGATGCATAAATCGTTCTTTTATGCTCATATTTGCATTACGCATTCTGAAACGGGAAAGATCTGTCATACTACACGCTCCCGACGGAAGTATTTTTTTTCGGATTCTTAGGAGGCTTGGAAGCCGGATCAAGCTTTAACACCGCTTCCATAATCGCTTTGGCGATCGGTGCCGCCGTTTTCGCGCCGCCGCCGCCATGCTCGATCACAACGGCCAAAGCATACCGGGGATTATCGGTCGGTCCGAAAGAAACAAACAAAGCATGATTTCTTTCTTCCCATGGAATATCATCCTGACTGCGCACGCCTTGTTCACGTTCTTTCATAGAAATACGCTTGACCTGTGTCGTTCCCGTTTTTCCGGCGATTAATTTTCCGCCGATATTCAAACGAGCAGCTTTTCCTGTTCCCTCGGAAGCATTAACAACATCAAACATTCCTTCCCGCATTAACTGCAAATGCGTTTTGGAAATATTCAGATTTTCTCCATAACAAACAGAAGAATCCCTGTTTTCCGGAACTAAAATTGTCGGCTTGATCTTATAACCGTCATTTGCCAAAACAGCGGTCATTACAGCCAACTGAATCGGTGTCGTTAAAATATATCCTTGCCCGATCCCCGCATTATATGTATCACCCTGCAGCCATTGTTCGCCTAAAATGACTTCCTTCCAACGACGCGTCGGCATCAATCCCGCCTTTTCTCCGGGCAAATTAACACCTGTTGAAACACCCAATCCGAATCGCTTGGCCATTGCCGCGATTTTATCAATTCCCGTTCGTCGCGCGACTTCATAAAAATAAATGTCGCAGGAATGCATTAAAGCTTCTTTTAAATCAACATTCCCATGACCGCTTCCTTTCCAACAATGGAACCGATGAGAACCCATCATAATGTGACCGCCGCAAAAAACTTTGGTATCGGGACGAATGACTCCGGCTTCCAAAGCTGCCAACGCAACGATCATTTTAAATGTCGAACCGGGAGAATACAAACCGCCCAGCGCTTTATTCAGCAATGCATTTCTTTCATTCGTGGATATTTTTCTCCATTCTTCGGAAGTCAAACCACGATTGAATTTGTTCGGATCAAAACCGGGCGTTGAAACCAAAGCTAATATCTCTCCGGTATAAATATCCAATAAAACAGCGGCGCCGCTTTCGTCTTTCATTTTTTTATAAGCGATGTTCTGGATTCGCATATCAATCGTCAACGGTAAAGTGGTTCCCGGCACACCTTCATCACGTTCAATTTCTCTGATCACGCGACCCACAGCGTTGACTTCAACACGTTGAGCGCCTTCCTTGCCGCATAACGCTGTGTTATATTCCAATTCTATTCCTGATTTGCCGACACGGAATCCCGGCAGTTTTAATAACGGATTACCGGAAGCAATTTCTTCTTCGGACACAGCGCCGACATAACCTAAAAGATGAGCGGAAGCTTCTTTAAACGGATAAAAACGACTCAACCCTTCATCAATGATAATTCCCGGTAAATCGGGTGCGTTCAGCTGAATTGCCGCCATTTGTTCCCACGTCAGATTTTCGCGGATCGTCACAGGAGTAAAATCACGCGACCGACGAACATCTTTACGGATTCGTTGAATTTCCCCGTCGGTTAACGGCAAGATTTTATTTAAGGCCTCCAACGTCGCGTTTAAATTTCCTTCCGTTTGTTCCGAAATAACCAGAACGCGAAAATTTTGGTTATTTTGTGCCATCGGCTGTCCGAAACGATCAAAAATCAATCCTCTGGGAGGAGCCACCAATCGTGTGCTGATTCTGTTTTCTTCCGCCAATGTTTTATATCTGTCGGCTTCCAAAACCTGCAAATAATACATACGACTCAGTAAAACGGACGATAAGAACAGCTGCCCTCCCGCCAGCATTGCGGCACGACGAGTTAATGTTTTTCCTTTATCGCCGTCTCGTGTAATCATTTTTCTTTATCCGATAAATAAACATGTAAACGAGCACAAGGCCATGAAACAACAGGATAACACATAATCAGCAGAATATAACTGATAAAGGCCGTCGAAACAGGCGTAAAAGCGGCATAGTTAATTGAAACAAAAAGCCATTTAAGAAAATATGCTCCTAAAGAAAAAACAGCAAATCCGAACCAAACAAATATAAACGACTTGCCCAGCAAGTATCTCTTTTGTGTCTGCAATATCAAATAAAACAAAGAAAATACAAGCGTATTAACGCCCAACGGCGTTCCGTCCAAAAAATCAAGGAACAATCCTGTCAGAAAAGCCGCAAAAACAGAAAAATCAAATGATCTGTAAACAGCCCAATAAAAAACGGGAATTAATGTCAAATATGGCCGGACTGTAGAATAACCGGGCAAATATGTCGGCGCTACCGAAAACAACAAAATGATAAAAGTCAGTATCTTCGGTGAATACTGTCGAAGCTTCAGCCCTAAGAAAGAATAAAACGGACGATTTGTTAAGGGGAAACTGCGCATTCTGAATCCGGCAATAAACCTGACAGTCCGTAATCAACGATACGAACTATTTCCAACCGGCTGCGATTGAAAAACGGACGCACCTTTACCAAACCGTCATCAATTGAAACGATTACACCGACCGGCAGACCGGCGGGATAAACACCGGCCATTCCGGATGTAACAACTTTGTCGCCGACAGAAATTTTCGCATTTCCCGGCAAAGAAATCAGCTGCGGATATTCGGTATTGTCTCCGGATAAAATCGCCGGCGTATCCAACGGTTCTATTTTAACCGGCACGCGCGAGTTAATATCCGTAATCATTAAAATTCTGGCTGCGTTAATACCCACCGAAGCAATACGGCCAACCAAACCGTCACCTGTTAAAACGACATTTCCTTTGCCGATTTTTTGTTTTTGTCCGACAAACGCGATCAAAGACTGTGCAAAAGAATTACCCGTATCCGCTATCACCCGCGAAGAAACGGAAACTGCCTGAGGAGGAGGAATATAATTCAGAAGATCGGCTAAATAAGTATTTTCTTTACGAAGCTGTTCCGTATCCAGTTTAATTAGTGTTCATTCTTGATTTTCTTCGCGTAAACGAGCGTTTTCCTGACGAATCGCAGCCAATTCATGCACATTTTGCATAAACCGGGAAGCAGCCTCCGCCGGTTTGGACAACAGCGATAAAACGGGAGACGTAATGTCATTGAACAGAATCTGCGCTTTTTCAACTAAAATTGTATCGGCTTTTCCCAACAGCATCAGCCCGAAAGCCATTACTACCAGTACAATGACAGCAAAATGTCTTAATTTTGCTTTAATCTGATGTAACGACGCCGTATTGCCGGAATGCTGCTGTCCTACCATAAAATATTCCCCGCATTCAAAAGGGATTCGGCTTAATACATTGTTGACAGAATGTTACGCAGTTTCTTGATCTCTTCCAGCGTATGTCCTGTTCCCATTGCAACGCAAGTCAACGGATCTTCGGCGATGGAAACCGGCAACCCCGTCGATTTGCGCAGAACGCGATCCAAATTCGTCAACAACGCGCCGCCGCCCGTTAAAACAATGCCTTTATCAACGATATCCGCCGCCAGTTCGGGAGCCGTATGTTCCAAAGCGACTTTGACCGCTTCAACAATCTGACTGACCGGTTCGGCCAGACTTTCAGCGATTTGACGTTCGGAAATGGTCAATTCTTTGGGCACGCCGTTCATCAAGTCACGCCCTTTGATTTCCATTGTGCGACCTTCGCCCTGTTCCGGCGGACATGCGGAACCGATTGCTTTTTTAATGCGTTCGGCCGATCCTTCACCGACTAACAGATTGTGATTGCGACGAATATAAGAGATAATCGCTTCATCCATTTTATCTCCGCCGACGCGAACGGAACGGGCAAAAACAATATCGCCCAAAGCCAAAACCGCGACTTCCGTCGTGCCGCCGCCGATATCGACAACCATTGAACCGGTCGGTTCCGTTACGGGCAAGCCCGCGCCGATCGCCGCCGCCATCGGTTCCTGAATCAGGTAAACCTTGCGCGCGCCGGCCGCTTCCGCCGATTCCTGAATAGCGCGCTGTTCCACTGCCGTTGATCCCGACGGGACGCAGATAATAATCATCGGAGAAACAAAAGAGCGGCGGTTGTGCGCTTTGAAAATAAAGTGCTTAATCATTTCTTCCGCAACTTCAAAATCGGCGATCACGCCATCGCGCAACGGTCTGACCGCCCGAATGGAACCGGGGGTGCGTCCCAACATTTGTTTGGCTTCGTCGCCAACCGCCAAAACATGCTTTTTCCCTTTGGATTCGGCAATCGCAACAACGGAAGGTTCATTTAAAACGATACCGCGTCCTTTGACATATACTAAAGTGTTTGCGGTTCCAAGGTCTATGGCCATATCTGCGGACAGCCAGCCGGTCAGCTTTGAAAGCATTGCGCCCCCTATTAATAATTAAACTTCGTTAGTAATATACCTCACTCATGCTTTAAACAAGCAAATATGCGGCAAATTTATGTTTAATTTACCCTAAAAAATGTAAAGCCTTAGTTAATATCGCAGGACTTTTCACATCGGAAACAATCATATCTGCAAAAAAACGATGTTTAAACCATGTCATCTGTCGTTTGGCATAGTTGCGCGTCATTTGACAAGCATGGTTGATCGCTTCGTCCTTTGACATTTCCTGATTTAATACCGATTTGATTTCCGCAATGCCGACCGCTTTCATAATCAGGCTGTCCAAAGGCGGATTTTTGGCCAGAAGCTCTTGAACTTCCTCAACAACGCCTTTTTTCATCATCAATTCAAAACGTTTATTGCAGCGATCGTATAATTCTTCGCGCGGCAAGTCCGTTAAAAAACATAAATACTCCGC
This sequence comes from Alphaproteobacteria bacterium, assembly GCA_017476085.1. Next base: position 10,168 of record JAFVEJ010000208.1, on the reverse strand, counting down.
CTCTATTTCCTTTTGGAACGGAAGAGATTGCCAATATGTCACTGATTTTCCCGTTTCCGCCAATACTTCCGCCGCACGCAAAAGTCGCTGCGGATCGGTAAAAGTAAAAGAAGGATCTTTTTTTTGAAATTTTTTTAAAAAAGTTTCATATCCTTGTTTTTCAAATTGTTGACGAATTGCAGTCCGCGTTTCTTCTTTAACCTGCGGCACGGGAGAAATGCCTTTAATCAGAGTTTGCAAATAAAAACCCGTCCCCCCGACAACGACGGGAACTTTGTTTTCCTGCCAAACCTGTCGGATTTCCCGCGCTGCCAACTGCACCCACCGGAAAACGGAACAATTTTCGTTCGGTTCCAAAAACCCGTATAAACGATGCGGAATGCCCTGTTGTTCTTCTTCCGACGGCCGCGCTGTTAACGTCGGCACGTCTTTATAGACTTGCATGCTGTCGGCGTTGATCACAATACCGTTTAATTCTTTTGCCAATACCAAAGCCAACGCCGACTTGCCGGACGCCGTCGCGCCGCCGATAACTATTGCTTTGTTTTTTGCGGAATTTGCGCTACAAAGAAGCTGTTCTTTTTTTTCACAGGAGTTTACCGTGGATACCATTCCTTTATTTCGTCCCTTTAAAGCCGTTCGCCCCACACCGGAATTTGCCGCCGAAGTTGTTGCGCCGCCTTATGATGTCCTTGATACAAAAGAAGCGCGTCAAAAGGCAAGCGGAAAACCGTATTCGTTCCTGCATATTTCCAAAGCGGAAATTGATTTGCCGGAAAACACCGATCCTTATGATGCCGCCGTTTATGCCAAATCCGCCGAAAATTACCGAACCTTGCTGGACAAGGGGATTTTAACACAGGAAAACAAACCGTGCTACTATGTTTACCGCGCCGTCATGGGAGATCACACGCAAACCGGATTGGCCGTCGCGGCAAGCGTCGAGGCTTACGATGCCGGCCGTATCCGTCGCCATGAATTTACCCGCGTGGAAAAAGAAGACGATCGCGTGCGTCAGATTGACGCTTTGAACGCGCAAACAGGCCCTGCTTTACTGACTTACCGCCAAATTCCGGAAGTGGACGCCGTTATTAAAAAGACTGTTTCCGCCGCACCGCTGTATGATGTGACTGCCGATCACGGAATCCGCCATATGATTTGGAAAATCGACAACGATATCGATATTGAAACGATCACGACCTCTTTTGCCAAACAGAAAATCGTTTATATCGCGGACGGACATCATCGTTCCGCCGCCGCTTCCCGCATCGCAAAAGCACGGGCTAAAAGTAATCCGAACCATACGGGAACGGAGGAGTATAACTTCTTTTTAGCGGTCGCTTTTCCGATCGAAGAAATGAAGATTCTGGACTACAACCGCATTGTCAAAGATTTGAACGGTTTAACGCCCGACACTTTTTTAAAAGCTTTGGAAAAGGATTTCATCGTCACTTCCGTTTCCGGTATTGCCAAACCGGAACAAAAAAATACCTTCGGATTATATTTGGCCGGAAAATGGTATCTTTTAACTTTGAAAAACAAGCCGAAAACAACCGATCCCGTCAAATTGCTGGATGTTTCCCTGCTGTCAGATCTGGTACTGACGCCGATTTTAGGGATTCAAGACTTGCGCAAAGATAAACGGATCGACTTTGTCGGCGGCATGCGCGGTTTAAAAGAATTGGAAGACCGCGTTGACAATGACGGTTTCGCGGCGGCTTTTGCACTGTATCCGACGCAAATGGAGGAACTGACGGCCGTAGCCGACACAGGACAGGTTATGCCGCCGAAATCGACTTGGTTTGAACCGAAACTGACGGACGGACTTCTGTCCAATCCGATATAAGAGAAAAGCGGGATTTTTCCCGCTTTTTTTTATCGAATGGGAATAATGACACTCATCGGCTGGGTTGTATCCAAATCATGCGGCGGTTCCAACAACGGTTCAAGATATTGAGCTATACACGAACGGACTTTTTCATCTATCGGCGTTCCTAAAATTTTGAACGTTTCTTTAAAACCGAACGAAGGCAATGTTCCGAACGGAGAAACCATAAAGGCAACTTCCCGTTTTTCAATTAATCCGCACTTTTTGAAATCATCGACATGAGCGTCAACTCTGATTTGCAATTCCCGCAGATAACGGCGGCGCATTTCCGGTTCTGTCACAAATAATGCCGAAGCCTCGGCCGCGGAATAATTCAACGCATACCGCTGATAAAATTCCGTATCCGACAAATTAGCGGAAATCTGTCGTCCGGAATCCTTTTCAATAAAATGTGACAACAAATATAATAACTTGTCTTGTGCCGATCTGAAATCCGGCGCGTAATCTTTTAATGAAACCGTCGTTTTCCATAACGGCCGTTCTTCTTTGCCGGCTTGAATCGCCGCTAAAGAAATGTATTTTTCATATACTGACAGCCGATTATATTGAGTCACAGGCAAAACTGACGGTTCATCAATCGGATGATTGTATTCATATGTATCAATCGCGCTTTTAATCGAAACCTGTTTTTCTTCCTTGGCGCCGAATTCCAGCCTCAAAATCACAGCGGAGGGATTTTTCAAACGATATCCTTTTGCCTTCAATATCGGTTTAAGTTTTTCAAAAAACTGAAGATATTCGATATCATCTTTTGACATATTTTCATTTGCCAAATGGATGACGGCCGTTTTGACGGACGGCACTTTCCGCAAATAAGAATCCACAGAAATCGGAATATCTTTTTCAATCGGCAGTTGACAGCCGGCCGTTAAAAATAAAACGAAAAGAAAAAACTTTTTCATAGGCCTTACGCCAAAGAAATCAATCCTGTTTCTATCGCTTTCAACATTACAGCCACATCGCGCCATCCTGAAACGGGAATACCGTCGTCATCCAGCACATCAACGCCTTTTTCGCGGCAAAAAGCAATCATTTCCTTTTCGTCGGCATCGAAGACGATCTGCCACAGGTCTTCAAATTCTTTTTGCGTGTAATCGGGAGCCGATCCGAACAGACGAACAGTCAAGCCATCCGTTTCGGCGACCAATTCATCTGTTGTCCCTTCGGCCAGTTCGGGTTTTTCGGGCAAATAATCTACAGCGCGGATAACGGTTTGTGTTTGCATTTTTTTCTCCTTGTGTTCATATTACTGATATGTAAGCACATTTTGATTTTTTCTGCAATAAAGGAAAGAATATGATTCCCCGTTACAGCCGCCCTGAAATGAGTGCCATCTGGTCGGATGACAACAAATTCAAAACCTGGTTTGAAATCGAAGCCTGCGCTTGCGAAGCGCTGGCAAAATTGGGACAAATCCCGCAATCCGCCGTTGACGATATCCGCGCCAAAGGAAAATTCGATAAAAACCGCATTGATGAAATCGAAGCGGAAGTCAAACATGATGTTATCGCTTTTTTAACGAACGTCGGCGAAAACGTCGGTGAAAGCGCGCGCTATATGCATCAGGGCATGACTTCTTCGGACGTGTTGGACACGTCGTTCAATATGCGCTTAACGCAATCCGTTGATATTTTATTGAAAGATATGGATCGCCTGCTGGCCGCTTTAAAAAAGCGCGCCGAAGAACACAAATACACGCTTTGCATCGGGCGCAGTCACGGGATTCACGCCGAACCGACGACGTTCGGATTGAAAATGCTGGGCTTTTACGCCGAATTTCAACGCGACAGGGAACGTTTGGAAGCCGCCCGCAAAGAGGTTTCCACTTGTGCGATTTCCGGCGCGGTCGGCACATTTGCGACGATCGACCCGCGCGTGGAGCAGTATGTCGCCGAAAAATTAGGTTTGACGCCGGAACCCGTTTCAACGCAAGTTATTCCGCGCGACCGTTACGCCGCTTTGTTTGCCGCCGTCGGCATTACGGCGTCGTCCATTGAACGGCTGGCCGTTGAAATGCGCCATTTGCAGCGCACGGAAGTCCGCGAAGCCGAAGAATACTTCTCCGCCGGACAGAAAGGCTCCTCCGCCATGCCGCACAAACGCAATCCCGTGTTGTCCGAAAATCTGACCGGATTGGCGCGTTTATTGCGGTCTTATGTAATTCCGGCGATGGAAAACGTCGCTTTGTGGCACGAACGCGACATTTCGCATTCCTCGAATGAACGCATCATTGCGCCGGACGCGATGATCGGACTGGATTTCTGCTTGAACCGCTTGGCGGGCATTATTGAAAAGCTTCTGATCTATCCCGATAACATGATGAACAACCTGAACCGCCTGAAAGGATTGGTTTTCTCTCAGCGCGTAATGCTGGCAATGGTAGATAAGGGCATAAAACGCGAAGACGCCTACCGTCTGACACAGCGCAACGCGATGAAAGTTTGGGCGGGCGAAGGCACTTTTAAAGATTTGTTGGAAGCCGATGAAGAAGTGATGCAAACGCTTTCCAAAGAAGAGCTGGAATCCCTGTTTGACTTGTCGTTCTATACAAAGCAAATCGACTTTATCTTCAAGAAGGTTTTCAGATAATGAATAATCATGATATCGCGCAAGAAATTTTAACCGCATTGGAAAATATTTCCCGTATTGCAAGAGAAGCGGAATTAAAACCGACAACTTTTGCTCAGAATATTGATGCAGCTCTAATTACGGATAGAGAAAGAAAACATAAACAGCAGCAAGGATTGAACGTCTTAAAATCCCGTCCAGCCTCTTTCAAATTCAAAATAAAAAAAAACAACGGAGATATAGCGGTTTACTATGTATCTGACGGATATGATTTTTCAGGTTTTCCCGATGATTCTGGATACACGGTTTTAATAAACACTGTTCCTATGGCAAGGAATGCCAGATTTACGGACGTTGGCGAAGAAATAAAAATCAACGGAAGAACATTCACTCTTCTTGAAATAGAAGAGTTTACTCCTGTACGCCTCAATAATGAATGGGACGGTCGAAATTCTACTTTTTGGACAGATGAAGATGGTGTGGAAAAGAAATTTTCGTCATTACGTAATATATCAGAGCCGACCCAAACACATATTTTCTCTCAAAATTCTTTTCCGTCCTCTGTACATGAAACGGAAAAACCTTCCGACAAATCAAATTCTTTCTTCGAAACAGCCTCTACCGACAACCATTATAAAACGCTTGCGGAGATTTTAGAAGAAGATATCACCCCACAAAAAAACAACATTATTGCGGAAGACAATTTCGAAGAACAGGCGCTGACTTATTCAAGATTAGGAACCCTTCTTTTTCTTGATAAAATACAAACCGAAATCTCCTCAAAACCTCTGGATTTAACTTTTGTATTAATGGGACCGCCGGGAACTGGAAAAACAACAACGTTGATCAGACGATTGAAACAGCAAATGTCTGATCATAACGACGATAACGAAGTTGCTGATGTTATAGAAAATATAGAAAAAAGCTGGATTATTTTTACGCCAACTAAATTACTGCGTGAATATCTTAAAAATGCAGTCAACAGAGAAAGCATTCCTGTAAGCGACGATAATGTAAAAACATGGAATGACTTTTCAACATCGTTTGCGCGCCAATTCTTTTTAAGAACGACTCAAAGACCAAGTGGTCTTATCAGAAATGAAAGTGACGTTTTTTTCTCTGAAAATGTTTCCGACAAGATTGCGTTCTTCAATAATTTCTATAAATGGCAAAACGAAAACTGCAAACAAAGAATCAAACAGGAAATTAACGATTTAATCACTCTTTATTCTTCTGGCAAAACAAAAGTTCTTTCTCTTGACCGTTTTGAATTCGGACACAGAAAAAGTATTACGGAAGATGATATAGAAACAGTTATCCGCAATAAACCAACAAATGAAAAAACAGTTGATATAAAAGATTTTGACTATGCCATAAGAAATCTGTGTCCATCTGAAAATCAATCTTTATCTCAAATTATGGAGAATCTGTTTAAATTTTCAGTTAACGGCGAAATTCAACAAATTCTGGAAACTTATACTCAATGGATAAGACGAATAAATGAAGAAATAAGGAACAAGGGCGGCAAAGTAACAGATTATCGAGAACGAATTAACAAATATGTCGCGGAAAAAGAAATTGACCTTTCCGACGACAATAGCGAAATAGCCGATGAAAAAGAACTTCGCGAGGCAAAAATACGTTTGGATTCTCTCCGAGAAGAAATTGAAGAAAAAAAGAGAAGGGAAGGAAACAACAAAGAAACAGAAAGAATGGTAAAAGAATGTAATTCCTTAGAAAAAGAAATATATATCGCTGAAGTTAGAAACGCCTATAAAAAATATGAGGAAATGCGAAAAAAATATGAAGATTGGAAAATTGAAAGCGATCAAAAAACGCAAATTTTGAAGGATTGTTTAGAAAAAATCACTTTCCTAAAAAGTGCTATTGACAACTTTGCTCTTAACATTGCCGAAAGCTATAAAACATATATTAAACAAAAGTTCGGAAAAGAACGAAAGGATATTTCTTCGGAAGAAACAGATCTTTTGATTTTATCCATCTTGAAATTCTTCAGAAGTTTTTCACAGCCGAAATTTCGGGAAAGCAACAAGTATTTAAACGATTTTTATAAATCTCAAAGTAAAATTCAGATATTTGTTGATGAAATGACAGATTTTTCACCGTTCCAAATTGCTTGTATGAAAAAATTGTCTTCGAAATCTTTCTTTGCCGAAGGAGATTTCAATCAACGGCTTACAAGCTACGGCTGTTCAACACTGGACGAATTAAAATGGGCGTTGGAAAAACCGTTTGATTCTGAAGAAATAAAAATAAATTATCGCTTGAGTCCAAAATTAAATTACTTAGCAGCTAAAATTTTAAAATTAAAAACAACTATCGATATCAGCAGTCGAGAATATCAAAAAGCTCCTTCGCCTGTCTGGTTGAAAAATGCATCGAATCTTCAAGATACTGCAAAATGGATTGTTGAAAAAATAAACGAAATAGAGAATCATTATAAAGAACTTCCATCCATTGCCGTTCTTGTCAATTCGGAACAGGAGGTTCAACCTTTAGCAAATCTATTAACTGAAGAAGGGCGAGATTATAACTTGTCAGTTGAAGCGTGTTTGCAGGGACAAGCCGTTGGAACGGCAAAAATCAGAGTATTTGATATACACCATATTAAAGGCTTGGAATTTGAAGGGGTTTTCTTCATATCCGCTGATCACATTAACGAAAACGATATAGACATGACACGTTATCTATATGTCGGAACAACACGTGCAACGAATTATTTGGGAATAACAACCGTTGGAAAGAATTTGCCTTTTTCATTAACCGGTTGTGAAAATCTTTTTTCAAATACATTTCATAGTAGTTAATAAAAATTGCGGTTATTACATTTATAATTATTTTTTTGACGCCTGTGCCGCGATCTGCAAAAAAACGCGGGAACAAATCAGCTGTTGCGGCCGCGCCGAAAATTTGCAGTCCCGTTCCGCCTGCGTCAGCAATTCCAACGCTCGGCCGACTTTGATCGTGTTCCATAGTTTCAGCTGACGCTTAAACTCATCCACACGCTTAAAATGCAGAAATAAAGCCGCTACCGCGGATTCCGTCGGTGTTCCTTCCTCTATCTTGGCCAATGTCAGATGAATCTTTTTAAAATGCGCCGAAGCTGAACGCAACAACCCGATCGCGCTCTGTCCTTCCGCAAACAAGCGGTCAAGCGTTTCATGCAATTCTTTCTGACGTCCGCCCGACAAAGCGTAAAGCATCTGGTCGATCGACAAAGCGGAAGCGTCGCCGATGCACGCCATCGCGTCGTCCATCGTAATCGTTTTTTCATTGCCCATATAAGCAAACAGCTTTGCCAGTTCCGAACGGGATTGAAGCCTGTCTGCCCCTAAATTATCGGCTATAAAATTAATCACGTCCGCAGAAGCGGTCATTTCCTGTTCCGAAACGCTTTGTATCACAAAACGTTTTAGAGCTTCCCCCTCGTCCGAATAACACGGGAAAACGCCCAAAGAAGCATCATTGGCAAACAAAGCTGGCAGGGAATCTTTCGTTTTCAATCCGCCCGCCGTAACGATAATCAGCGCATCGCCTTTATAAGACGGCAAAAACTCTTTCAACACCGCCGTAAAGAAGTTATCCGCCCCGCGCACGGTAATGACGCGGCGCCCGCCCATTAAGGAAAGCGCGTTGGCTTCGGCGGAAAGAATCGCGGAATCTTCTTTGATTTTCGCGGGTGTCAGCTCGACCAAACGGAACGGGTCTTTATCAGCAACGACCGCTTTCGTCAACCGTTCGCGACATTCTTCAATCAATCCTTCGTCCTGTCCGTAAAACAAAACCGCTTTCAAAGACGGAGCCCCCGTCTTAAATAAATTATCCAAAGCGGTTTGAGTCAGTTTTGTCATTTGTTTTTTTCTTCTGCGGCCTTATGACTTTTCAAAAAAGCGGCCAAACGCAAAGAAATATCGTCGCCTATAATTTTAACCAAACGTTCTTTTACGGCCTTTTCAGCCACATCCGTCGTATATGGAGAACGCTGAACGTCATATCCGGCGCGATTTGTCACACTATCCGACAGCAATACTTCGTTTTCAGGATAAGAATAAAGTTTATAGGAAGCTGTCAATGTCATTAAATAGCGCGTTGCCAGATTGTCTTTGCGCACGGCCTGTTCGGAAATCGAAGCATCTGACAAACGAACGGCCAATCTGTAATGCGGCTCTTCCGGTTCGCCTGTCGGCGTTACTCTGTCCAATAGAGTCCGCCGCAAAATCTGTCCTGCCCTTTCGGGAATTTCGTCAATGAAAATAGAAGCCATCTCTTGCGTCAGCTGTTGACCGGAAACGGCGTCGTCCGTTCCCCGTCCGGAATAGAGCGGACGGAACCCGCAGGCCGAAACCTGCAGGAGCCCCAAACAAACGACAGCCGCTTTAAGCCGCCACGATATTGATGATTTTATTTTTAACAACAATCACCTTCCGAATGGTTTTGCCTTCCAGTTGAGCCTGAACGGTCGGCAGAGCCAAAGCCGCCGCTTTAACGGCTTCGTCGCCGCTGTCTTTGGCAATTTCAATCGTGCCGCGCATTTTTCCCATCACCTGAACGGCAATCGTTACCGTGTCGTCAGCCATCAAAGCTTTGTCCGCTTCAGGCCATTTTTCGGCCGTCAACAACGTGTCATGTCCCAGATTGTGCCACATTTCTTCGGCGATATGCGGCGCGACCGGCGACATCAGACGCACCAGCGTTTCAAAAGCGAAACGGTAAGCGTATTTATCCCCGTCGTCCGCTATTTTCAATTCACCGATCGCGTTCGTCAGTTCGCGCATTCTGGCCAAAGCGACATTAAAGCGCAGTTTATCCAGATCTTCCGTGACCAAGGCCACCGTTTTATGCGCCAAACGCACCAACTTATCCGCCGCTGCGGACAGTTTTTCAGGCTTGGAAACCTCTGCGGAACAAGCCAACGCCATACGCCACAAGCGGTTCACATACCGCCACGCGCCGTCAATGCCGGCTTCCGTCCATTCCAAATCGCGTTCCGGCGGCGTGTCGGACAACATGAACACACGCGCCGCATCTGCTCCGTATGTCGATAAAATCGTTTCCGGATCTACCAGATTGTACTTGGATTTGCTCATCTTTTCCACGCGACCGACCGTTACGGGCGTTCCGTCGGAAATTTTCACCGCCGTTCCGTCCGGTTTTTTTTCGACTTCCGTCGGGAACAGCCAATCGCCGTTTTGGTCTTTGTACGTTTCGTGGCAGACCATGCCTTGCGTGAACAATCCTTTGAACGGTTCGTCAATGTCCAGATAGCCGCAGTCGCGCAAAGCCTTTGTAAAGAAGCGCGCATAAAGCAAATGCAGAACGGCGTGTTCAATGCCGCCGATGTACTGGTCAACCGGCAGCCAATGATTCGCCGCATTCTTTTTGAAACCGCAGTCCGTTTCGTACGGCGACGCGTAACGCGCAAAATACCAAGAAGATTCAAAGAACGTATCAAACGTGTCCGTCTCACGCAAAGCGGGCTTGCCGCATACCGGACAAACCGTATGCTTCCACGTCGGGTGGCGTTCCAACGGATTGCCGCCGGACGCTTCGAACGTAACATCTTGAGGCAGCATCACCGGCAGATCCTTTTCGGGAACGGGAACGATACCGCAATGTTCGCAGTGAATCACGGGTATCGGACAGCCCCAGTACCGCTGACGGGAAATACCCCAGTCACGCAGACGGTATTGG
>JAFVEJ010000207.1 GCA_017476085.1 Alphaproteobacteria bacterium | reverse complement strand
CTAACCCCCCTCCCTTTCGTATGCGTCGACATAGCGACTGAAAGGAGCGTCGCCGTCAGGCGATATTTTTCAGAGAGACATCCTTCCAAAGACAGATAAAACAAAATCGTCTGTTCCTTTTACAGATCTATTCTGACCCATGTAAACAGGACGTTAAACATATTATACGGTCCGGGGATATAAGTCGTTTGCAGTGTAAATCTTTTGTACTGAAAACCAAAAATCGGCAAAATAACCGGAATAGGCAGATAATGATAATCATGCCTGAACGTAACATCCAATGTATATCCGGCTCCGACAGAAAAGTCTTTGTTTTGATCGAAATAATAATTCCATTGACGCATATAGCCGATAATCGGCTCAAGTTTACTGTGCGAATCATGAAATGCCATAAAATAAAGGCCTTTCAGAATATCGCCTTCATAAATATGTTTTCCGACACCTAATCCCCACGGCCGTTCGTTATAGGAATCAGTTTTTTTCTTATCATACATCTCGCGATTATGCCATGTATTCACGGGGACATACAGATCCCAGTCGGGAGACAATAAAACGTTGCCTATATCTTTTTTCAGGACATCAAAAAAGCTTTGTTCAGCTTTAGCGGAAACGGACGGTAAAAAGAAAACAAAAAACAGAATGATCCGACAAAAAAAACTGAAGCGCATGATTCAATAATTCTATATAAATTTATTGCTTTTCGGAAATCCGACCGGAGGCATCTTGCCGACCTGAGCCCGGTGTCCGGTCCATCCGATTAAGTTCGTTTCAATACGCGTTCCGCCGCCGCAGGGATAGGCCAGCCCCTCTTCTTTATTGAACAGTTTGATATCCGACAACGTCACGCCGACAGGATATTTCTGAATAAAGACCCCCTGCCCGCGAATCATTTCCGGAATTTCCAGCAAATCAAAGATCATGAGCTTTCTGTTGCTTCCGATAACGGCAACCGTATTTCCTGAAACCGGCAAAGACAAGTAAGCCTGATCTCCTTCGGTCAGATTTAAAACGATTTTACCGTTACGGGTTTGCGCCAACAAATCTTCTTCTTTGACGATAAATCCCTTTCCTTTTTTAGAAACGACAAGCCGTTTTTCATTCGGTCGGAAAATCGACATTGTCAGAATCTCGTCTTCTTCGGGCAAATCAATAGACAACCGAACAGGTTCGCCAAAACCTCGGCCACGCGCCAATTTATCCGCCATCAACGTATAACACCGTCCGTTTGTCGCAAACATCAGAATTTTATCTGTTGTCTGAGCCTGTAAACCGCATTGCAAATGATCGCCTTCTTTGAATTTAATGTCGTCGTCCAGCTGAATATGCCCTTTAACCGAACGAATCCAGCCTTTTTCGGATAAAATAATGGTAATCGGTTCCCGTTCAATCATAGCTTCAACAGGTATTTCGACTTCTTCCGGTTCACCGGAAATCAAAGTACGGCGCTTTCCCAAAACGGTGGCTTGCCCGAATTTCTTTTTCATTAAAGCAACTTCCGCTGAAATTTCTTTCCAACGCGCGCTTTCATCGCTTAAAAGCTTTTCAAGCTTTTCTTTTTCCGCAGCCAGTTCATCATGCTCCGTTTTAATTTGCATTTCTTCCAGCTTGCGCAAAGAACGCAACCGCATATTCAAAATCGCGTCCGCCTGCACTTCCGTCAGATTG
>JAFVEJ010000206.1 GCA_017476085.1 Alphaproteobacteria bacterium | reverse complement strand
GTCCCAGTGCCGTCTTTTTGTCAAAAAAATGGGTCTGAAAACGGAAGCTGCCGGCAACACGGCAGCGGCAGCTCAGGAAATTTCGTTGCTGAACCGAAACGATGTTGCGGCAATCGCTTCGGAAGCGGCGGCAGAACTGTACGGATTGAAAATACTTAAAGCCGGTATTGAAGATTCGAAGCTGAATACGACGCGTTTTTGGATTTTGTCCCGTGAGCCCGCAGCGTTCGTTGAACCGGAAAATGCGGTGACTTCTTTTGTTTTTTGGGTGAAAAACAAGCCGGCGGTGCTGTATAAATGTTTGGAGGGATTCGCAAAAAACGGGATTGACCTTTTGCGTTTGGAAAGTTACGTTGACCCTGAATGTTTTTTGACTTCCGCCGGTTTCCTTGTGGATGTGGCCGCACATAACGAAGAACCGACGTTCCGCAAAGCAATGGAAGAGTTGGCGTTCTTTTCCGAAAAAGTTAAAATTTTGGGTACATATCGCGCGGCTTCTTTTCGGACTGAAATGAAAAAAAGGCAAGAGAAGGATACGTCACAATGAAAATGTTTTTTTTCCTGATGGTATTGTTGTTGACTGCTCCCGCCAGGGCGGAGAGGGCGGACGAAGGATTTTATACGCGAATAGATGCGGGTGGGCTGTACAGTACAAAAACGCCATTAAAAAAAGGAACAAATGTACAAATGGGCTTCGGCCAAAGATGGGCGGAAGTCTTCCGCGGTGAGTTTACCTTTGAATATACGCGGATAATTATGAAAGGACCTCGGGCTTATAACGGAGCGGTCGGCCATGTGCGGACGCATTTGCCGTCTTGGACCGCAATGGTGACGGGATATGTTGACTTATTTGATTTTGAAGGCGTTGTGCCATATGTCGGAGCCGGCTTTGGCGTTTCCCGAAACGATACTCCCAACGCGACGGCTGACGGACGGCGGGTGTTCGGTGATTCCCGTTTTCGTCCGGCGTGGAAAATTACAGGAGGAATCGGGATTAATTTGCCGAAGAATTTAACGCTGGATATCGGCTATACATATGCCGATTTGGGAGATTTTTCGACTAAATCCTCTTTGCCTCCCGTATTAAAACAAGATGTTAAAATTCGTAAGGTGAACGTCGGGCTGCGTTATAATTTCTGATTCGGAGCTGTTTTAAGTGATACACGATTTGTTGTTTTTTACCGTTTTGCATCAACCGTTGTGGATTTGGCTGATGTTGGGAGCTGTCGGCTGCGCCATTTTGTTTGTTGATCTGGGGATTTTAGAAAAAAAAGCCCAGGAAATCAGTGCGAAAAAAAGCGTTTTGCTGTTTTCCGTATATGCCGGAATTGCGTGTCTGTTCGGTTTGTGGATTTACTGGTATTTCGGCGCATCAATGGCTTCTGATTTTTTCACGGGTTATATTGTGGAAATAGGGCTGTCGATTGATAACGTCTTCGTGATTTCACTTGTATTTTCTTATCTGGGGATTCCCCGTCATTCGCAGCACCGCGTTTTGTTTTGGGGCATTTTAGGCGCGGCTGTCCTGCGGGGCGTGATGTTTGTCATCGGTGCCGAGATTTTGGATAAGTATGACCATGTCTTGTTGCTTTTTGCTGTTTTCCTGATTTATTCCGGTTTAAAAATGCTTTTGTCTGACGAACCGGCGATTAATCTGTCTGACAGTCGTATGGTTCGTTTTTTTCGCCGCTATTTGCGCGTGACGAACGAATTGCACGAAGAGCATTTTTTTGTCAGGCTGCCGGAAAGTCCCGGTTCAAAAAAAATGAAATGGTATGCCACGCCGTTGTTTTTGGCTTTGCTGCTGATTGAATTCGGGGATGCGTTGTTCGCGATTGACAGCGTTCCGGCGATGTTTGCCGTTTCGCATGAGACGTTCGCGATTTATTCAAGTGATATGTTTGCCGTTTTGGGACTGAGGGCTCTTTACTTTTTGTTGTCTGCCGCCATTCACCGTTTTTCTTATCTGCAGCCGGCCTGCGCGATTTTGCTGGTGACGATCGGCATCAAAGTCTTTATAAACGAATTCTTTTTCAAAGTGGACGACCGTATTTCTTTGGCAATCACATTTATTCTGCTGTTCGGAGGCGTGCTTTTGTCTTTGGCGGAAACGGCGGAAAAAGAAGACGGTCGAAAGGAAAAGGAAGACGCTTCGTAAAAAAGTGTTCTTTCGCCCTTGAAAACAAAAAGACGAGTGATTATATCCGTTTGGTCAGGATAATGCCGCTTCGGATGTTCTGGCGACGGGTGTCGTATCGAACCCGCCGGTTATTTGCTCGTTTTAATCAGGAGAAATACAATGGCTTTTTTAACGTCTAACAATCCTTTTATGCTCGGTTTTGATTCTTTGGAACGTATGCTGGATCGGGCGGCTAAAAATTCGGAAAATTATCCGCCGTACAATATTGAACAAATAGATCCCTGTCATTTGCAGATTACGATTGCCGTTGCAGGTTTTTCGGAAGATGATCTGACGATTGAAGAAGAAGACAAGCAACTGATCGTGCGCGGACAGCATGCGGAAGACGAAAACGCGCCGGAACGTCAATATTTGTATCGCGGCATCGCGGCACGCCAGTTTCAACGTTCGTTTATTCTGGCGGACGGCGTCGAAGTGATAGACGCTCATTTGAATAACGGTTTGCTGCATATTGATTTGGAGCAAAAAGAACCGGAGGTTAAAGTGCGTCAGATTAAAATTTCCAAAAAAGGCGAAAAGTCTTCCGAAAAAGCTAAAATCGAAAAGAAATCCTGATTACGATAAATAAGGAGGTCGTCATGCTGTTTTCTATGGATAAAAAGGACATAACGGCCGATGATTTGGCCAAATTGGGCGTAAATACCGTCGCTTATATCAAACAAAAGATTGTAGATCACCGCAAAATGTGGTTTATCTATGCGGCTGAAGGAACAGAGTTGGCCTATACGGATGATGAAAACAAAGCTTTATCTCTGGTCATAGATAACGAACTGATACCGGTGAGCGTCCATTGACAAAAGAATCAGATACTTGTTGTGAAAGATGCGGAAAAGAAAAAAGGCTCTGCGTTTGCACGAACGCGAAGCCCTTTGACAACCGCCGTTTCGTGTTGATTTTACAGCATCCGCAGGAACAGGATAAAGAGCTGGGAACCGCGGGGATTTTGAAATCTATGCTGAAAAATTCCCAGTTGGAAATCGCTTTGTCCCGTCCGAGTTTGGCCGCTGTTTTGAAAAGGCCGGCCGATCCGAAAAAATGGGGCGTATTGTATTTGGGGGCTCAAAAGGAAACGCCGGTCGCTCCGGGGCTTTATGTTCTGGATAAAAAAGGCGGGTTGGCTGCGGATAGAGAACAGTGCCTGCAGGAATTGGAAGGCATTATTTTGTTGGACGGATCATGGAGCCAGGCTAAAGCTTTGTGGTGGCGCAATCCGTGGCTGTTGAAAACACGGCGGCTGCTGTTGGTGCCCGAAAAAAGATCTTTATACGGCAAGCTGCGCAAAGAACCCAGACGGGAAAGCGTTTCTACGTTGGAAGCCTGTGCGCAATGCCTGAGTTATTTGGGAGAAAAGCCGGAAATAGCGACCGGATTGACAGAGGCTTTTTCCTGTCTGCTGGAAAAATACAAGGTATTACGGCAAGATAAAAAATAACCCTAAAGAGATGTTTGCTTTTTAGTCAAAACTCTTTTATTTTGAAAAAAATAATTTCGGGAGGATGTAATAATGTCTGAATTAAAATTGGCGGAAATAGCTATCGTTGTGCCGCATCGTGAAAAATCCGCAGCTTCAATCAATGATTTGTTGTCTCAGTACGGTGAATGCATTATTGCCCGTATGGGAGTGCCTCATCGTCAAAAGCAGTTGAATCTGATTTCTATTGTTATGGAAGCGCCGCAGGAAAAAATCGAAGAGCTCCGAATTAAATTGGAACAGGTGGACGGTATTCAGGTGAAGATAATCACTATCTGAAAAAATAGACAAAAAAGACTTTCTTTGCCACAAAAGGTGTGTTAGGCTTAACCTTAAAATTAACGCTTGATTGATTATGGAGTTTTCCATGGTGAAAGAATACACACATACAAAGCGCGCACGTCGGGGCGGTCACGGGGCGCAGTTCGGTTATAACAACGGACAGAAAAAGAATACGCCCGAAAAGGAACGCGCCGCGCGCGGTCAATTTGACTTTGACGTGATCAACGGCTTTAAGCTGAAAGAGGTCGAGTTCAAAACTCCCCCCAAAGGCGAGCGCGAAGCAATGCGCGAACAATTTAAAAAAGAGGTTCGTCCGGCTTTTTTGAAATATGTGGCCGAACATTTCGTTGATGAACTGCATGCGATGGGGATTTCCGATGCGGGGATAGCAAATATGCGCAAGGGAATCGGCGTCAACGGGTATAATGTGCATCACAAGCTGCCGATTCATGGCGGCGGCACGAATGATTTTAAGAACCTGATCATTATGCCGATCCGACCGCATGATGAGCTGCACCATGAGGTCATAGACCCGCAGCTGAAAAATCAGAATTTATCGGCGGGAATCAAAATCAAACTGCCTTGGTGCGACGATATGGTCTGGAAACGTCCGGCCAAGTCGCGCGAAAAGCTGAATGTGTCTGTGGCCCAGTTGATGCAGAAACAGGCCGGACGCTGAAAACCGTTGAAGAATCGAATTTTTTTCTATAAAATACCTTTACTTGTTTGCAACTGTTTAGGATAACATGATGATCGAAGATATTCTTAAAAAATTGGCCGATGATGACGGCGCAATGATTGTTCGTCCCGCTACCAGCAAAGATTTGGCTCAATGCCAAAGAGATATGGCCGAAATCGGGTTGCCGCCCGTGCCGCAGGGATACATTGATTTTTTAAGAGAAGTCAACGGGTTTGCTTGGAACGGCATTGAATTTTACAGCACGGATCAAGTAACCGATCCGGACAGCAATTATACTTTGAACGATATCGTTTCTGCCAATGAGGACTTTGCCGATTATAATGACGATTTGGAAGGAATGGTGCTGCTGGGGCGTGCGGATGATGATTTGTATGTGTACAACACGGCAAATGAAAAATACGAAGTGTTGGACTTTACCGGTCATGATGTGATGGAAGATTTTGACGCTTTTGACGCAATGTTTGAAGGTGTCGTTTCTCCGCGTCTGTAAAATACAGTGTTAGTTTCCGAATTTGATTTTGTCCTTCCGAAGGAAAGGATTGCCTCTCGTCCGGCAGAGCCTCGCGAATCTGCCGGATTATTACATGTTTGTCCTCCGGATTCTTTTACGGATCTGCATATTGCGGATTTCCCGTCTTTATTGCGTTCCGATGATTTATTGGTGTTCAACGATACGCGCGTGATTCCGGCGCGGCTGTTCGGTCAGCGGGGGAATGCGGCGGTTGAAGCGACGTTGTTTAAATCAATAGGCGTTAATCAATGGGAGGCGTTGATTAAAAATGCCCGGCGGTTGCATGAAGGGG
>JAFVEJ010000205.1 GCA_017476085.1 Alphaproteobacteria bacterium | reverse complement strand
TTAGCTTTCTGCAGCCGACAGAATGGAACGGAAAAATCATTCCTCCGCATCAAGGCTGCCGTTCAGACGGCGGAAAAGGCAGCACGCCGCCCTTATATGTCACGGGCATTCCGAAAACAGCAAACCTGCTGATTATGGAAATTAACGATCTGGATGTCCCCGCTTTATCCGAAAACGGCGGTTTGGGGTCAATCGGTTTTTATCATAACGGCGAATCTTCCGCGTCGCTTTTCCCCGTACCGGGAGAAGAAAATATTTTGCCCAATTTTGCTTTTAAAGAAAAATCCAGCCGTGTTAATCCGGTCAAACCTTTTCCTTATACGCCGCCGTGCCTTGAAAAACGTCACCACTATTCCGCCACGATAAAGGCGGTTAAAAGAACAGGGTCTTTTGATAAGCAAAAAACCGTTTTGGTCGGAATCGGTAAAATTCGTTTGGGAAGATATTAAAAACTGAAATTATCCAACGGATCTGCTTTTATTTCTTCGGTGGAAATCGTATCAAAATCGTTTTCCTCCATCAGGGAATCTTCCATAACCAAAGAAGCATCGAGGAATGTATCGGATATCTCGGCCTGTAATGTGGCGCCCCGTCCGGCAATTCCCCATGACAGTGTTTGCTCTTCATCCGGCGGACCGTATTTTTTAATTAACGTTTTCAAAAATTCCTGCCGCCGTTTTGTTTTCAAAAACCGACCTTCTTCTGTCGCTCCCAAAGAATGGTCTCCTTTGCTGACATAACGGATGCGATACGCCTGATTTTCCGTATAAATACTGGTAAAATCGACGCTGAGCGTTTCTCTGCGCCGTTTGTTTTCAAAAACAAGGCGGCTGACATATTCGCTGTTATCGTTTTGGGCGGCTTCGCGAATACAGCGTTTTTTATTGTCAGGCGCATAAAATCTTTTTCCCAGACAGAAGCGATGGTATCTCCATTCGTTCAATTCGGGAATTTTCAAATCCTTAAATTTAATCGAAAAACCCAATTCCTCAGCTTTTTCAATAACTTCCTCCGGCACCATTTTCAACCGAATGCCCGCGATATCAAATTTCAAAACATTTGTATCGGAAAAACCCGTTTTTTTGGCTCTCATTTCAAACAAAGATAAATTCTCGCTGTTTTTTTTCTTGGTATTTCCGCCCAAATTAGGCAGAGACTCAGCATTTCCCGACCCCAACTGCGGCAGAGAAATCCCTTGCGGCCCTGTCGATAAAGAGAATGTCTTTTGGGGTTCTTTCTTTTCGGGAACGGAAGATGCGGGCACCGAAGCGGATTCCGATTTGGCCGTCGGTTTGGAAGAAGTTTGAACAGGAGCGCCCTTCGAAGCCTGAACAGGGACAGGCGCTTTAACGGAAGACGATGGATTTTCCTTTCTTGCCGGAGTGCTTTTAGGAGACGGCTTTGCGGAAGAATTCCCGACTTCCGAAGACTGCAGTTCCTCTTCGTCAAAAAGATCGTCCAACATTTGCGCTGCCGTCTGTCGTTGAGAAAAAAGCATCATTACTGCAAAGATAAAAGTTGAAAGATGTTTCATCGCGTCCTGTAAGAAATGTTTAATAAAGCTTACCTATAATACGTCTATATTGTTACTTTTTCTTAAACAGGATCAAAAAAATGTTTAAAATAAAATCTCTGGGAGTTTTCTGCGGTTCCGCAAACGGAAAGAACCCCGAATAC
Organism: Alphaproteobacteria bacterium; assembly: GCA_017476085.1. Next base: position 3,101 of record JAFVEJ010000205.1, on the reverse strand, counting down.
GTCAAAGACGCGGCAAAATTAGGAAAAATTTTAGCTCAAAACCATATACGTCTGGTATACGGCGCGGGTCATGTCGGTATGATGGGCGCTGTCGCAAAAGGAGCTTTGGAAGCCGGAGGACATGTAACCGGTTTAATCAACACCCTTCTGCAAAATCAGGAACCTCAGCTTTTTGAACTCAGCGAATTAAAAATATTTCCCTCTCTGCATATCAGAAAAGACGCGATGTTTGAAGCTTCCGACGCTTTCTGCATTTTACCTGGCGGTATCGGAACTTTGGATGAAGTGTTTGAAATTATGACACTGAAACAGCTGAAAGAACATTACAAACCGATCGTTATGTACAACGCAAACGGCTTTTGGGAACCGTTCAGAAAAATCATAGACACTTTAATTAATGAAGGCTATGTCCGCCCCGAACATGCGCAGCTGGTCACATATGTTGACAGGATCGAAGATATTTTGCCTGCGATCGACGCGGAAATTACAGCGCACGAAAAAAAAGCCAAATAAAATCCGTTAACGCGGAAAAACCAACGCTAAAGCGGAATATTCCGGCATCATCAGATAGTTGCGGCTGAACGCGATATCAATCAAAGAAGCATCCAGCATTTTAATCAGGGCGGACTGTATTTTTGCAGCGCCCTGTTTAGCATATCCCAAAGAAAAAACATTCCCCGAACAACCGCCTTCACGGGCAATAAGACCGGCCGTGTACTGCGTCATTGCATTCAACATTTCCAATGCAAATCCATGCAAATAGGTATAATCTACATTTTTTCCCGTTGCCAGCCAACCTTTTGCCATTTCCGTCGCATTTCTGCCCATATTGACTGCGATCGCCGCAATTGTATCAAAAATCCCCGAATCTTTCTCGGCCAGTTTGTCCGCCAAACACGCTCCGTTTTTCAAACGCGGCAATTCTATTTCCAGAAAAATTTCTTTTTTATCTTCTTTATACAAATACAGCGTATTTCCTTTTGCCGCACAGAAAAAATAAGAATACAACGCCCGCGGCTGCAGCAGTTGATGTTGAAAGCAAAGCTTCGTCAACTTTTCCAAAATGGGAACGGCTTCGATTTTTACCCAATTGCACCAATCATCGCGGCTGCCTGTTTTTTTTATAAACCCCCACTGTTTTTCAAACAGAGCCAGTTCGTCAAGATATGGTATCAAATAAGAAATATTGTTTTGAGAAATAATTTTCGAACGATAGTGCCTGACCGAAACCAAGGGCAAATCCGCTTGCTTTCTGTTATAAGCATCATCAAACAGATAATGCGGCATCTCTTCCTGAATAATTTCCTGATAGTTCGGCGTTTGACCGCTTTCTTCAACCGGCCCGAACAAAGTTTCAATCAGCTGTTTTTCCGAAACATTTTCCTTTAAATCACTGTCCTTCATCTTCCATTCTTTCCGTTTTTTCACAAAAGTTTACTTTGATACCTTTTAAAAAGGGTAAAAACGATTTATCAGGTTAAAAAAACTTGTCTGATTTTTCTTACGGCGTTAATCTTGCCCCTATGATAAAAAAATACAAAAGGTTCATTGTCGTTTGTCTTTTTCTGCTGTTGCCGGGATGCGCTTCCGTTCCGGCGGATCCGGCTGAAGCGGCCGCATTTCGGGAAACAAACGATCCTTGGGAACCGATGAACAGAAAAATATTCGCATTCAATATGGTTGCGGATAAATATGTTTTGCATCCGATCGCCGAAGGGTACAGAGCCGTCACGACCGCCGATTTCCGATCAAAAACAAGAACTTTTCTAACCAACCTGAAAACCCCTTTAACAGTCATCAATGACGTTTTGCAGCTGAATTTCAAAAATGCCGGAATAGACTTGTCACGGTTTATTATTAACTCAACGCTTGGTTTTTTCGGCGTGTACGATGTTGCCGGAAAGATGGGACTGCCTTTAAACTCACAGGGATTCGGTACGACCATGGCCGTTTGGAACATTCCGTCCGGACCGTATCTTGTCCTGCCGCTGCTCGGCCCTTCCAACGTAAGGGACGCTTCCGGCACTGTCGGCGATATCTTTCTTAATCCGTTTTATTATGTTGCCCGCAATAATGATAACGCGGACGTTAAACGAATTTTCTGGACCATTGACGGCATCAATGCGATTGCCGCTTATGAAAACAGTATGGATCTATTGGATGAAGGCAAAAAATCTTCGCTGGATTTTTATGCTTTTATGCGTTCCTCTTATCAGCAGCATCTTAAATAAATGATTGAGCGCGTCAAAGGAACGGAGGAAGCAACCCAAAAAACGGCCGATTACGAGTTTTCTTTGGACGCGGAAGAAGAGTTCGACGAATAAGAGGTTTGTTATGAAAAAATTTTTAAGTCTGTGCTTTTGCTTTTTATTTTTGTCCTGTCCGACCTTTGCCTCCGATACGGCCGAAGCCGAACAATTTGCAAAGAACCTGGCAAACGACATTATCACAAATGTCGTCCGTCCTAAGATTTCCCTGCAGCAAAAACAGGAAAAATTCCGACAGGTGTTTATGGCGGTCATCAATGTTAAAGCGAATGCCCGTTTCACACTCGGACGCTATGCAAAAGGAGCCAATCCGGAACAGTTTGAAAACTATACAAACGCATTGGCCGACAATATTATTTATACTTGGACGAACCGTTTTAACAGCTATGCCGGCGACGCCTTGACAACAGACGCGATTCATTTTGAATCCGCCCGCAAAAGTGAAAACGGCGACTTTTATATCACCTCTAAAATCAAACTGCCGGATGCGGAAAACGATATTGAACTGATTTGGCGCATTTCCGATAAAAAAGGAACATTAAAATTGGCGGATCTGATCGTGGAAGGCGTCAGCATGCTGATGAGTTACCGTAACGAATACACCGCTATTTTACAGCAAAACGGAGGAAATTTAGCCGCCCTGACGGAAATGCTGCAAAAGAAAAACGAGCAGCTGAAAAATCCGGAAAAGAAACCGGCATAAAACGGTTGACAAAGTTACGTTTTTTGCTAGACTTCAAAGCCTATTTCCGAGAATGCGGACGGTTCTGCCGCCCCGCTGCCCCTGAAAGATCGGGCGCAGACTATCGGGACAACAACAAATAAAATGGAGTA
>JAFVEJ010000204.1 GCA_017476085.1 Alphaproteobacteria bacterium | reverse complement strand
GAAATAAAACCGTTCTGAACGGCGTTCGTATCGGAATCCGGCTCTATTTCACCGTTTCTGGCATAACCGATACGAAACGTTTTCTTTTGCCCGTTTTGTTCAAGAATTTCAATATCGTCGCCAATTTTACGCGAACTGAGGCGTGTTATCCGAATACCGGCGATATCATCGCGCGAACGTTCGGGAAAATTGACATTCAAAAAAGTATGGGCCGGCCATTCAAGTTCCGCCGTTTTTTCAACGACCCGTGCCAGCAAATCCGGTATGTCCGGCCAATGGATGGAGCCTTTTTTAGCGCCATACAGGCTGAACGCATAAGATCGAATGCCCTGCAATGTCCCTTCGATTGCAACGCCCGTCGTACCGGAATAAAGAACGTCGAATCCCAAATTCGACCCGTGATTAATCCCTGAAAAAACAAAATCGGGCTTATGCTCTTTCAGTAATACGTTACAGGCGTAAAGCATACAGTCTGTCGGAGTACCGTTAACCGTAAAGTGTCTGTCATCAATTTTTTCGGCAACCAAATCACCTTTTGCCGTAAAGGAATGAGCCCTGCCGCTTTGTTCCGTTGCCGGAGCCACGACCCACACATCATCGGACAAACGAAGGGCAGCTTGTTCCAGCACACGAACCCCTTCCGCTTCAATGCCGTCATCGTTGCTGATCAGGATTCTGGACTGTTTCAAACCGCCCCTCGCCTTTAATTATTTCTTGGCGGAAATAACCGTCTGCCCGCCCATATATTTTTGCAAAGCCTCAGGAATCTGCACAGAACCGTCCGCCTGCTGATAATTTTCCATCACGGCGATCAAAGCGCGCCCGACGGCCACACCCGAACCGTTCAATGTATGGACAAAGCGTGTTCCTTTCTGCGCTTTGCTCTTGCAACGGGCATCCATACGGCGCGCCTGGAAATCCCAACAGTTGGAAACGCTGGAGATTTCACGGTATTTGTTCTGCCCCGGCATCCAGACTTCCAGATCATGCGTTTTGCGCGAAGAAAAGCCCATGTCGCCGGCCGACAGGCACATCACACGGTACGGCAAGTTCAATCCTTTTAAAACGTCTTCCGCCGCGCCGGTCATATGTTCGTGTTCGTCCCAAGACTTTTCGGGAGTTGTGATGCTGACCATTTCAACTTTATAAAACTGATGCTGACGAATCATGCCGCGCGTGTCTTTGCCGGCGGCCCCGGCTTCCGATCTGAAACACGGTGTCAGCGCCGTCAAACGCAGCGGCAGGGAATCCTCATCCAAAGCCTTGCCCGCCGCAAAGTTTGTCAAACTGACTTCCGCCGTCGGAATCAGCCAGTAATCATCCGTTGTGTGATACAGGTCTTCCGCGAATTTAGGCAGTTGGGCCGTCCCATACATCGCGTCGCTGTTGACCATCAGCGGAACATCCATTTCCGTATAGCCGTGCTTTTCGCGGTGCAGATCCAGCATGTACTGTGCCAAAGCCCGTTCCAAACGCGCCAAATCGCCCATCAAATACACAAAACGGGCGCCGGAAACTTTTCCCGCCTGATCAAAATCCATCATTCCCAGTTTGGCGCCGATTTCATCATGCTCCAAGGGTTTAAAGTCAAAGGAACGCGGTTCGCCCCAGCGACGAATTTCCCGATTGGTTGTCTCATCCAAACCATCAGGAATATCGTCAGCAGGACGATTTGGCAACGTTTCCAAAACGGCATCTATTTTTTCGCATAACGCGCGCACATCTTCTTCGGCATCGGCCATACTGCGCTTTAATGCGCCGACCTCATGCATCAGAACATCCGCGTCTCCGCCGTTTCTTTTAACTTCCGCGACCTGACGGGACAAATCGTTGCGGCGGGACTGCATTTCCTGCAAATCCGTCTGGGCCGCACGATATTTTTTATCCAATTCCAAAACTTCGGCGGAACGCGGCTCTAATCCGCGGCGTTCCAATCCTTTATCAAAAAGTTCGGGATTTTCCCGAATCCACTTAATGTCGTACATAGTGACTCCACAACAATAAAAAATTTATCTACTTATAGTCCTGATCCGCTCCCTTTTCAAGGGATTGAATACACCAAACGGCACTTTCATACAAAAACAGAAGCGGGAAAGCCAAAGCAAGCTGACTGACAACATCGGGCGGCGTCAGAACAGCAGCCGCAATAAAAATGAAAACAACGGCATAACGGCGGAAATCTTTTAAATTTTGAGAAGAAATAATCCCTAATCGTCCCAGCACAACCAACACGACCGGCAGCTGAAAACTAACGCCGAACGCCAAAATTAATGTCATCAAAAAGGACAAATATTCGCTCAACCGCGCCTCCAAAACAACGGGCAGGATATTTTCGGAAGCGGCCAACTGCTGAAAAGACAGTAAAAAACGAAAAGCGACCGGCATTAATGCGAAAAAGACAAAAAACGCTCCTGAAGCGAACAGGATCGGCGAAGCAATAAAAATCGGCCGAACAAAGCGGCGTTCGTTTTGATATAATCCGGGAGAAACGAACTTCCAAACCTGAAAAGCCAAAAACGGAAAGCCCAAAATTGCCGCACCGAATGCGGACAGTTTCAGATGTGTAACGAATCCTTCGGCCAATCCGGTAAAAATAACGCGTTGAGAACCGCCCGTCTTCTGCATAGCCTGTGCCAGAGGCATCATTAAAATTTCTAAAACTTTTCCGGAAAAAGGATAAAGAGCGATAAAAATCACCACCCAAAAGAACAAGACCTTCAAAATACGGCTGCGCAATTCCGTTAAATGCCCCGCCCACGTCATCAGGCCTTCTTCGTTTTTATCTTTATCATCAATCAAATCCGGAGGAAAAATTTCATCTGTCATCGGCTTTTTTATCCTTCGGAGAATATGCCTTTTTTTCTTGTTCGGTTAAAAGTGCCCGCTCCGCTTTTTCCGCTATCTTATCGGAATCATACATAATATCATCAATAAGTTGCGATGACTTTCTGATAAATTGGTTTAATTTTCTGTATGCCCGTCCGGCCGTACGCAAAACCTGCGGCATCTGCTTTGGACCGACAATCAGCAAAGCAATAACAAGGATAACGGCAAACTCGGCCGAACTGATCCCGAACACAGGCTATTCTTTCCCGACTTGATCGTTGTTTGATGCTGTATTTTCGGTTTTGCTTTCGTTTTTTTCTTCTTTTTCCTCATTCAAGCCTTTTTTAAACGCGCTGACACTTTTGCCCAGATCTTCAGCCAAACCGGGCAGTTTGCCGCGTCCGAACAAGACCAAAACGATTAACAAAATAACTAAAAGCTGAAAAAAACCTATTCCCATAATGCTGTCCCCTTCCCCCAAGCCGAAAAAATCAACCAAAAACAAAACAAGTTTTTGAACGCTGAACGCTAAAAAACGGGAAATAACGTCAAGATCCCGCCCTATATAATTGCCCAGAACAGGCAGTAAAATCAACAAAAAAGCTATAATCCCGAAACCTGATCT